>NZ_BCUA01000006.1 GCF_001591045.1 Sphingopyxis granuli NBRC 100800
TTGCAAGATGAATCCCCACACGCCTTAAAGGGTGATGTCGGCCAACTGGTCGTGCATCTCTGCAAGGACGCGCAACAGCGGCTTCGGCGCCTTGCGCATGTCGCCCTGCATCGAAACCCGACCGGCCTTCGCCATCGCCATGGCATGCACCGCCTGCGCCGCATTGTCTTCGGGCGTGGCGCGGCGCCGGTTCAGTCGCGCCGCCGGCAGCATGGCGTCATGGTCGCCCCGGACGACGACATCGGCGTCGATTTCCGTATCGAAGAATTCGACGCCCGCGCCGGTGATCCGCGCGGCGAGCACCACGGTCCCGCCGTCCGGCGGAACCGCCGTCACCACCTCGCACATGCGGAAGTCCGCGTCGGGAAAGCCGTGCCGATGCTGGTCGACCAGCGCGGTCAGGATCGCGCGCATCGCATCGCGCCAGCCGGGCGACGCATAGGCGTGGCGCGCGGCGGTCATGGGACGCGATCCGGCCGGATGAGCGGCGCAGGTGCGGCGGCTTCGGCGCAGGCCGATGCGTGACGACGATAGGAAATGGAACCCTCCCGCAATAATATAGTGCAATCATATCACTATATTATTGCGGGATCAACTGGCCGCCATAGAGATCAAGTACCGACGCCTCGCCCAACTCGCCGAGCACGATGTCCTTGAGCTGCTGCATATGCTGCCGCCACACCGCGGCCGCGGCCTCGGCGTTGCGGGACTCGATCATGTCGGTCAGCAACGTGTGGTTCGCCAGCGCCACCTTGTTGAGCTCGAGCTGGTCCTCGCGCGCGCGGGCGATGAAATGCGTCACGTGACGGCGGAATATGTCGTCGAGCATTCCGGTCATCAGCGCCAGCACGACATTGCCCGCGCGCTGCATCAATATGCGGTGGAATTCGGCGGTCGCGAGCGCGAATACGTTGAAATTCTCCAGATTGTCGCGTTCCTTGGCCAGATGGTCGCGGAGCGCCTTCAGGTCATCGTCGGTGCGCGTCGTCGCCAGCGCGCGCATCAGCGGCGGCTCGATGATCAGGCGCGCCTCCAGCACTTCCTTGAGCGAAGCGCCGCGAATCTGCAGCAGGGTGCCGATCGACTTGGCCGCGATCTCGTCCTTGGGCAGCTTGATCCGCGCCCCGCCACCGGCGCCGCGCTTCACCTCGATCAGCGATTCGGCTTCCAACACGCGGAACGCCTCGCGCAACGAAGAACGCGAAACACTGAACTCAAGCATCATCTCCGCTTCTGCGGGCAGTGCGTCGCCGGCCTTGAGCTCGCCCAGAACGATGCGGCGCCGCAGTTTCTCGGCAATGATCTCGGCCGCCTTGGGAACATGGATCGGCTGGGATTTGGCGACGGGTTCGCGCTCGCGGCGCGGCGTCTTCGTTCTGGTTGCCAAAGGCTTATTCCCTCGTAGAGTCCGGATAAGGTGCGATGATAGTCCTATAAAATGGGGAATCCCTCGTTTCAATGCCCCGTCGACGGTCGAAAAGGCCGAAAGAGGCGCGGAAACATAATTGGTGCACTCTTTTTATTGCGCAGTCCGCGGCTTTCGCACATGGTCGTGAAAACAACAACGACATGCGGGAGAGGATGTGACCACAGACGCATCGACGGCCACCCCTGGCCGTGAGCAATCGGCGGAGCGGCGCAACGCCCTGCACGGCTGGCGGACCATGGCCTTCGCGAGCCCGTCCTTCGCGCTGACAGCCATGCTGCTGCCGGTGCTGATGTATCTGCCCGATTATTATGCCCGCGACCTCGGCGTCGATCTGGCGGTCGTCGCCTTCGTGCTGACGACGGTGCGAATCGCCGACATCGCCTTCGACCCTGTGCTGGGGCTGATGATGGACCGCAGCCATCCCCGCACCGGGCGCTACCGGACATGGTTCCTCTGCGGTATCCCGCTGGCGGCGATCGCGATCTACATGCTCTATAACGCCCCCGTCGGCGTGTCGGGCGCCTATCTCTTCCTGTGGCTGGCCGCCGCCAACGTCGGGCAGTCGGTCAGCTATCTGGCGCATATCTCGTGGGCGGCCTCGGCGGCGCGCTCCTACGATCACCGGTCCAACATCTTCGGCTGGCTGATGGTCTTTTCAGTGCTCGGCATGTTCCTGATCATGGCGCTGCCCCCCGTGCTGAGCCTCACCCTCGGCTGGGAGCGGCCGCACGCCGTGCAATCGATGGGCTGGCTGATGATCGCCTCGCTGCCGCTGACCGCGCTGCTGGCGATCGCCGCGGTCGGCGAGCCGCCCCGCCGGCCGACGCTGGTACGCCCCTCGCGCCAGGATCTGCTCGCGTTGCTGCGCCGGGGGCTCGTGGTCCGGCTGATCGCCGCGGACATCGTCTGGGGCATCGGGCCATCGGTCGCGGCGGCCCTGCTCTTCGCCTTTTTCGACAGCCTCAAACTGATCGAGCGCGACCTCGCCGGGCTGGCACTGCTCGCCTATTTCATTGGCGGCATGCTGGGCGCACCGATCTGGGTCCGGATCGCGAAACGCACAGGCAAGCATCGCGCGCTGCTGTGGTCGGGGCTGACCTATGCCGTCGTTCAGTCGGCGATCCTGCTCGTTCCGGCGGGCAATGTGCCGCTCGCCCTCGCCGGAATGGCGATCGCCGGCCTGCCCAGCAATGCGGGCCCGATCCTCATCCGGTCGATGATGGCCGACGTCGCCGACGAGGTCCGGCTCGCAACGGGGGTCGATCGCCTGTCGCTGCTGCTGTCGCTGCTGTCGTCGATCGGGAAGATCGGGCCAGCGGTCATGACCGGGCTCGCGCTCTATGCCCTCAGCCTTGCGGATTTCGACATCGCGCTCGGCGCCCGCAACAGCACGGAGAGCCTGTGGCTGCTCGGCTTCCTCTATGCGATCGTTCCCGCCGCAACCGGCCTGCTGACCGCATGGGTCATTCGCGGTTACCGGCTCGACGCCACGACCCACGCCGATATCTGCCGCCAACTCGACGAACGCGACCGGACGGCGGAGCGCGAAGCGGAAACGCCCGAGCCGACACAGAAAAAAACTTCGCTTGCATCAATTTAGTGTATTGAGTGCACTAATTAATAGCTTTATCGTCGACATGTTGCACCGAATCCCGCTGCGAGACGGCGACACGGCGCGACGAGGCAAACACAACATGTCTCTGGGGAGAGGCCTAAATGTCAGATAATTTCCGGCGCCTGCGCGCCCTGCTGTTCGTCTCCGCGACCTTCGCCGTTCCGCTTTCCGCCGCTCAGGCGCAGGACGCCGCCTTGCCAGCCGACATGGCAGCGACCGGGGGCGGAGCGAGCGACATCGTTGTCACGGCCCAGAAGCGAGTGCAGAATGTGAAGGACGTTCCGATCGCGGTGACCGTCATCGGCGGCAACCGGATCGAGGAAGAGCAGATCACCAGCTTCCACGACATCGAGCGCATCGCGCCGAGCTTCAAGTCGCTGCAGCTCGGCGATGCCCGCGCATCGACGATGAACATGCGCGGTGTCAGTTCGGTGCAGGGCAATCCCGGCCGCCAGTCGTCGCTCGGCGTCTTCATCGACGGGGTTTTCATGGCGCGGACCGGCATGGCGTCCTCGCAGGATTTCCTCGATATCGAGCGCATCGAGGTGCTGCGCGGCCCGCAGGGCACGCTGTTCGGCATGAACACCGCCGGCGGCCTGATCCACATCATCACGCGCAAGCCGAACCTGTCCGAATTGTCGGGCCGGGCCGAAGTTGTCATCGGCGAATATGATACGCTGGAAGCGCGCGGCTATGCGACCGCGCCGCTGATCGAGAACAAGCTGGGCCTTAGCGTCTCGGCCGCGAAGAGCACGCGCGGCGGCCTTCTCTACAATTCGGTGCTCGACCGCAGGGTCGATACCGAGAACAAGTTCAACGTCCGCGGCAAGCTCTATTATGCCGACGACGGCATCGACGTCCTGCTGTCGGCCGACTACCACAAGGAAACGTCGATCTGCTGCAGCGCCGTCTTCACCCGGGTGACGGGCACGCCCGCGACCGGCCTGGGGGCCTATCCCGTCACCGTGCCCCCCGGCTCGCCATACAGCCGGATCACGATTCAGGACGGGCTCAGCACGAATCCCAACGAAGGCGGCGGCGTCAGCGCCGAAATCAACGTCGCCGTCGGCGATCACACGCTGACGTCGCTCACCGCATGGCGCCAGTGGACCGTTCGCTCGATCAACGACCCCGATTCGGTGAACTGGAATTTCCTCAACGATTTCCTGATTTATCAGAAGCACAGCCAGTTCAGCCAGGAGTTGCGGCTCGCTTCGCCCGCGGACCAGCCGCTGACCTATCTCGCCGGCCTGTTCTTCTATGACCGGCGATCGCGCGATTACGAGGATCTGCACATCGGCAAAGATCCGCTGCCGCCCGTGCTGCTCACCGGACAGGCGGCGATCACCGATTCGCGGGTCAAGGACCGCACCTACGCCATCTTCGGCCAGGCGGAATACAAGCTCACCGACAAGCTGACCGCCGCTCTCGGCGCCCGCTACACATGGGAACCGCAGAAGTTCAGCTTCGACCAGCAGTCCCAGATTTATATCTACCCCAATTTCGGGCAGATCTATCGCAAGCGCACCGACAGGGCGCTCACCTGGAAGGCCGACCTGCGCTATGCCTGGACGCCCGAGGTGACGACCTATGTCAGCGTCGCGCGCGGCTTCAAGCCCGGCGGCATGACCATGACGCGCGTTTCCAGCCTGGCGGGCCTGATGTTCGAGGAAGAGACCAATATCAATTACGAGGTCGGCCTGAAGGGGATTTTCTTCGACCGCACCCTTACCCTGAACACCGCCGCTTTCTACACCGAGTATAATGACTTCCAGACGACGGCGTTCGACGGCACGCGCTACATCACCGCCAATGCCGAGCAGTTCACGACCCAGGGCATCGAAGTCGAAGGCCAGTGGGCGCCGTCACGGCACGTCTCGCTCTTCTTCGGGGGCAGCTATGTCGACGCGCATTATACCGATTTCACCAACGGCCAGTGCACCGGCGTCGCTGGCGCGTGCGACCTGTCGGGCCAGCGCCTGAACGGATCGGCGAAGTGGAATCTCAATATCGGGGGCAGCTTCTCCGCGCCGATCACCACCGGTCTCGATGGCTATCTCCGGCTCGACTACGCATGGAAGAGCGATTCCTACGTCGCGCAGGACCTCGACCCGAATTCGCGCATCGCGCCCTATGGCGTCGCGAACGCACGTGTCGGGATCGAAACCGACGACGGCTTCAGCGTCGAAGTCTTTGCCAAGAATCTGTTCGACAAGAAATATCTGCTCTTCACCTACGGTCTGCCCTTCGGCGCCGGCGGTCATGTCGGCTACGTCGGCGCGCCGCGCCTGATCGGCGTTCGCCTTTCGAAGGCCTTCTAGATGAGGGGCACCCCAAAGGACGGATCGGGCGCCGGAGCCGACCGCTTCGGGGCTTGCCGCCTTATGAATTAGTGCTATGATTCAACTATAAATATATGATTGGGATAGCCTTGCCCCGCGCAAGCCAGAGGAGATGCACATGCCTTATGTTGAAAACCAGATCGTCCATGACGCCGATGCCCATATCGTCGAAATGCCCGACTGCCTCGATCCCTATTTCGATCCCGGCATGCTCGAAGTCTATCACGAGGCACGCAACCAGGAGCGCGAGTTCCGCGCGCGCATGGCCCCACTGATCGAGATGGGGGCGTTCGACAAATGGGCGGCGAAGCATGACGATCCCGAATTCCGCGCCGGCGCGGACGAGAACGTCCACAGGCGCAAGATGTATGAAGCGCTCGGCGCCTTCCGGGCCGAGGACCGCCCGCATGTGCTCGATCTTCAGGGCTATGCCAGCCAGCTGATCTTCACCTCGCTGTGCCTGCGCAACTTCGACTTCGACAAGGGTCCGAACATGGACCTCGCCTATGCCTCGGCGCGGGCGCACAACCGGATGATGGTCGATTACTGCTCGGTCGACCCGCGGCTGCTGCCGACGGCCTATATCCCGATCGCCGACATGAAGCGCACCGTGACGGAGGCTCGCTATGCGATCGAGTTGGGGGCCAAGGCACTGATGATCCCGGCCCATCCGCCGGCGACGCATTCGCACGCCCATATCGACCTCGAACCGCTGTGGGCGATGGCGCAGGAAGCCGGCCTGCCGATCGTCTTCCACATCGCCGGGACCGAACTGCCGCAGGGGTACAAGTTCACGGGCCGCGCCAATGTGAACGACACGGTGAGCGGCGGCGACGGCGATCATAATTCGCTGGGCCTCATCGCCATCCCGCATCCCATCCTGCTCACGCTGTCGGCGCTGATGTTCGACGGCGTGATGTGTAAGTTCCCGAAGCTGAAGTTCGGGGTCATCGAACTCGGCGCGTCATGGCTGCCCAGCCTGATGAAACTGCTCGATTCGAGTGTCCTGGCCTTTTCGCGGCACGAGGAGCGGCTGCGCCAGCTGTCCGCGACGCCCAGCGAGATCATCCGCCGCCAGGTGCGCGTCACGCCCTACCCCACCGACGACACCGGCTGGATCATCGCCAATTCGGGACCAGAAATCTGCATGTATTCGTCGGATTATCCGCATCCGGAGGGCGGCACCGATCCGATGAAACGGTTCCGTGCCTCGATGGAAGCCGCCAACCTGCCGCAGGCGACGTTCGACGCGTTCCTGCGCGAAAATTACATCGACATGATGGGCGAAGGGCTCGCGCCCGACCTGCGCTATCCCAAGCATCTGGTTGCCGCCTGATTTCCTTGCTTGGCGGGGCCGCCTCGGGCCGGCGTTTTCGGCGCCGGCCCATTTTTCCGGGGCAGACCCATCAAAACCGAATGCGCTCGAGGGATAGGTGAGAGGACGATATGACGTCAGCGAATGACAGCACATTGCCGGACGGACCGCTGGCGGGGGTCAGGATACTCGAAATCGGGCATTATATCGCGGCCCCGCATTGCGCGATGATGCTCGCCGATCAAGGCGCCGACGTCGTCAAGCTGGAGCCGCTGTCGGGCGATCCCGGGCGGCAATCGCCTCCCCTCGCCGACAATGGCGAAAGCCTCGCCTTCGCCTGCCACAACCGCGGCAAGCGCAGCGTCGCGATCGACCTGCGCGATCCGGCGAACCGCCCCGCCCTCGACTCGCTGCTCGGCTGGGCCGACATCGTCGTCACCAACTATGCGGCCGGCATACCCGAAAAGCTGGGGTTCGGCTTCGGTCGCCTGCAACAGGTCAATCCGGCGGCGTCGATGGTTCACATCACCGGCTATGGCGCCGACGATCCGCGCCGCGATTTCCTGGCATTCGATCCGACGATCCAGGCGATGAGCGGCTTTGCGGCGCTCAACGCGACGATCGACGGCCCGCCCCTCGCCAGCCCCTTCTTCATGGCCGATCATTCGGTTGCGATGAACGCCGCTTTCGCCGCGATGTGCGCACTGTGGGAACAGCGCCGCACCGGAAAGGGCCGCTTCGTCTCGCTCTCGATGATGGAATCGATGACTTCGCAGCTCAGCTATCACATCCCCTCGGCAGGGGTGAAGGGTAAGGTCGCCGGGCGTGGCTCCGGCTTCGGCATGTTCGACATGTTCCCGACGAAGGATGCGCCGATCTTCCTGGCGCCCGGCGCGCCCGACATGTGGAGCGCGCTGTTCCGCCTGCTTGGCCACCCCGAATGGATACCCGAAAAGGGCGAGAAACTCGACCTCGCGTCGAATCCCGCGCGCATCATGGAGGTGATGAAGGCCGTAACCGCCTGGCTCGCCGAGCGCAGTTCGAAGCAGGCCTTCACCGAATTGCAGCAGGTCGGCATCGCGTGCGGCGTCGCGCGCAGCGTCGAACAGCTTTATCAGGAGGAGCGCGCCGACGAGACGAGCGCCATCGTCTTCGCCGAACTGGCGCGCGATGGCGGCTCGGTGCCGGTGCCGGGCGCGGCGTTCCGCATGATGCCCGACGGATCGGTTCCGACCGACGTTCCCAGTCTTGGCGCCGACACGCGCGCGGTGCTGGGCGAGTTGGGGCTGAGCGACGACCGGCTCGATGCGCTCCAGGGGCACACCGCCGCCGCGGCGTCCTGATCCGAACGAAACGAGCCCCCGATATGCCCGATTCCCATGCGGACGAGCCGTTCAGGCGCGAGGTCCGCGCATGGCTGGACACCCATTGCCCACCCGAGATGCGCGGCCCCGCCGACGGCGAAGAGGATCACTGCTGGGGCGGCCGCAACCCCGAATTCAAGAACGATGCGCAGCGTCGCTGGATGGAGGCGATGGTGGCGCGTGGGTGGACCGTTCCCGACTGGCCGGTCGAATATGGCGGGGGCGGCCTTTCGTCCGGGCAATGCCGGATATTGAAGCAGGAACTGGCGCGTATCGAAGCGCGCAACCCATTGTTCAGCTTCGGCATCTCGATGCTCGGCCCGGCGCTGCTTAAATTCGGCACCGAAGAGCAGAAGCACCGCTTCCTTCCCGAGATCGCACGCGGAGAGATCCGGTGGTGCCAGGGTTATTCGGAACCCAACGCCGGCTCCGACCTTGCCGCGCTACAGACGCGGGCGGACGACAAGGGAGACCACTGGCTGGTCAACGGCCAGAAGATATGGACCAGCCATGCCGACAAGGCCGACTGGATCTTCTGCCTGACGCGCACCGACCCCGCCGCGCCGAAGCATCGGGGGATCAGCTTCCTGCTTTTCGACATGGCCAGCCCGGGCGTCACGACGCGGCCGATCCGGTTGATCTCGGGCCTGTCGCCATTCTGCGAAACCTTCTTCGACGACGTCCGCGTTCCCAAAGACCAGGTGGTCGGCGAGGTCGGCAAAGGCTGGGACGTCGCGAAATTCCTGCTCGGCCACGAACGGGAGATGATCGCCGGCATCGGCCTGCTCGGCCCCGAGGAGGGGCTGGGCGCCGAATTTGCCGATCTGCTTGCGGCCGATCCCATCCTGCGGGCGGAGGTCGCGGCGTTCGACGTCGACGCGCTCGCCTTTCGCGCGATGAGCGAGCGCTTCGTCGACGAGCTGAAAAGCGGCCGGGCGCACCCCGTGCAGCCGTCCCTGATGAAATATGCCGCCACCGAACTGCACAAGCGCCGCCACGAACTGCGGATGGCGCTCGCCGGCACCGCCACGCTCGAATGGGAGAGTGAGCGCACCACCTTTGGCATGCCGGCGCGAGAATGGTTGCGAACCAAGGGCAATTCAATCGAAGGCGGCACCAGCGAAGTCCAACTCAGCATTATTGCCAAACGGCTGCTGAACCTGCCGGTAGCGGGAGCCACACCATCCACCTAATGGCATGTTAATATTGAATATTCTCTCCGATCGGACAGGACATACCCTCACTCATACCCTCACGCGACCACAAAGAAAAAATGGGAATCGAAAAGAGGATGAAACGCGAAAAAAGGGAATCGAACACGCCGGTGGTGGGGCTTACTTGTCCTTCATCCTGCATTTGGCGAAAACGCGAAATTGCAGGATAAATTGCCTATGGACAGGCGCGAGCGATCTTGCCTGTCGTTCCTGTGGCTCGCTCATGGCACCTAACTTTTCTCGAACAGGCGCTTGAGACTGGCGTATCGGACGAAGGTTGATCGACCGACCTTTACCGTTTCAAGCTCGCCGGCCTTGATGAGTTCGTAGAGCGTCGATCGACCTATGCCGGTGAGTTTCACCGCGGCGGCTATGCGGACGCATACCCGAGCGCGTCGGGGCGAAGGCCATGACATGCTCCGGCCCGTCGTGGCGAAGATAGCGCCACCGCTTGCGGCCGAGAAAGACGCTGCTGTCGCTGAGCAGGCCGGCGCGGTCGATCTCGCCGTTTGTAGCCCAGCGCGCGGAGCCGTATGTGGTGACATGCCGCGACTGGCGCGCGCGCCATAGCGACCCGGCGATGGCGGACGCGCAGCCGAGAAAGCCGCTCGCTCCGGCGATCATCCCGGCCTTGTCGAAAACCTCGGGCGCGTAGGCTTCGTAGTGATACCACCACGGAAATATCGCCCACGGCCGATAGACCGGCGTGTCGAACAGGACAAACCATGCCGGTCCAAGCTGCGGCTGATAACCTAGCTGTGCCGCACACCATTGCGTGGCGATCCAGACGCCTGCGATTACCATCGCGAAAACGACGAAAATCTGTCCGACAAGGAGTTTGGTAGGCGTTAAGACATTTTCCCGGCGACGCAGGGATCGCGTCGGCGTCCCAAAAATCAGCCGGGTCGGTGAAATCTCATATGACGGTTATGGCGCGTGATGACGCGCCGCGACGCAGTGCGAAGGGCTATCAGATTTCGCTATAGGTATCGGCGTGACTGCATCGCGCCTGATGTCGGCCGTTCCACCTCTGATGAGCCCGAGCCGAAATGCGGGCACCGCCGTCCTTTTCGCTCTCCGCCAGCGGCCGGTCGAGCACGATGCCGCACGCCGTACGGTATTACTCGACATGCTTGGGCATTTGGCCGAGCACAGTTAGTGCTAGGAGACCGCGCCGCGGAGCGCGGAATAGGAAATTGATCGACGAGGCCGCGACTTTCGAAGGTTCCTCAACACTTTCAGCGTTTTGGGCGAATAGCGTTCCGACAGAGCGGCTGGCCGCCGGAGCATCCTACCTTTTGCGGATACCGTGATCGACCGAAGGGCGCTTATAGCCATCCCGTATCCGGTATTTGAAAGCCGATAGATTCGGGTTAGTCCCTCCCAGCTACAAGTAGCTCCCTCTGACCTTCATTTACGCTACCGACATAATTCAGGATTCCGGCGACTTGTTCGTCCGAACCGCCTTGAATATTTTCGAGAAATTCGACCATCCGATCAGCAGCAATTTCCATACGCCTGCTACCGATATGGATGTTGAAAGCGGTGATCTCTGCTGCGGGCCCATCGGACTTGGCATCATTTATAACGAAGCCGGATGCATCGGCGGCAGCGCGTATTTCGCTCAAAGCATGATCAACCGTCGCAACATCGTGCGAGGACACGATGATGTCGTCTACATATATCGACACTGGCCAGACTGCGTTGTTGACGCAAGCGATCGCCGCGCCGAGAGCCGAATGGTCAAGCACGACAGACGCTAACAATGGCGATTGAATTAAACCGAACCGCAGGCTGAAGTTCCGTTGCCCCCTTAACCGTCGCTATTATCGCAGATGGCCGCCGTGGTTTCGCAAGCCTCTTGGAACGGCGCTTATTGCAGAAGACATAGGAAGCTATGCGTTGTGCGGCTCTGGAAGGTGGTTATTCCGCCCGGCACGGACATAGATACATCCAGCCAATCCCGCCGCGTTGGCGACGTCCCAATCAATAGCTCATGCAGAGCACACGACGCTTATATCGGCACCAGAGCTGACATCGACGCGCATCGCGCAGATCCGCCAGCAGGTCGAGAAGGCGACGAGAGGCCGCGACCGTAAGAAGCTGCGATTGAATAATTCCAGTCCTCAAAGAGAAAAACAGGAAACACCGCCCTCGCCATTTAATGAAAATCCAGGCAGAAACTTGACTTTTCGAAAAGGATGGCCCATATCACAGTTGCTAACGTCGCCTGCGACGGAATTTTGATACCCCGCTCCGGGGCGATTCTTCCCTTCTCACGCTTCCAGCTCTGTCGGTGCTTTTGCCGGCGGATATCCTGTTTTCGTGAAAGGAAACACTCATGCCGATCGGCAAAGTCAAATTCTTCAACAGCGACAAGGGCTATGGCTTCATCTCGAATGAAGACGGCTCGGGCGACAGCTTCGTCCATGTGACTGCCGTCGAGCGCGCCGGAATGGCGTCGCTGGGCAAGGACCAGCGCGTCTCGTACGAACTGGAAACCGGCCGCGACGGCAAGATCTCCGCGGTCAATCTCGAAGCGGCCTGACCCGGCCCTTCGGCAATGGCCAAGGAAGATGTCCTCAGCTTCGAGGGCTCGATCGAGGAAATCCTGCCCGACGGGCGGTTCCGCGTCATCCTTGAAAATGGCCATCGGCTGATCGCCTATACCGCCGGACGGATGCGACGCTTTCGTATCCGTTCGGTGGTCGGCGACGCCGTCCGCGTCGAAATGACGCCCTATGACCTGACCAAGGGCCGCATCGTCTACCGCGATCGCGGCCCCGGCGGTCCAGCCGGCGGCGCGCGCAAGCGCCGCTGACACCTGAGAATCAAGAAGACCAATATGTTTCAGACCAACACCATTCTACCCGCGCTCGCCGGCCTCCCGCTGGCAGGCAATCCGATCACTATAGGCCGCACGCCGCGCCGTTCGCCAACGCTCTCGCGCCGCGAACTGAAGCGGCTGATCGCCGACATGATCGATTGAACGAAAGGAAAGCGCCGTGGCAGCAACCAGCGACAATTATCGCGAACAGGCCGAGCGATGCGAGGCCGACGCCGCCGCGGCGGACCTGACACTAGTTCGCGAGCGCAATCTCCGTTCGGCCGCCGCGTGGCACGCGCTGGCCAACCGCCAGTTCAAATCCGAACAGGCCCGCGCTGACAGGGATCGGCTCGCCGAAGCGGTCCGTGCCCAATGTCTCGCCTGAATCCGCGAGCGCGAACCTGAATCACCGGCACGGCGGCCGTCAGCATGACGAAAGGCCCCACCAGGACACCATCATGGATATGAACCAGCTCTTCTATCATCATCAAATGGCCGTGATCGCTGCCGACCGGGCACACCGCGCCGGCGAAGCACCCGCCGGTTTCGATCTCCCGAACCATTATGCCCGGCGGATCAACCGGTTTCGCGAAAAACGCGGTCTCGAACCTGATTTTGTCGGATATAGCAGCGCGCATGCGCGGTGGCCCGTCGCGGTGATAAAGACCGGCTCGGGCGCGATCGCGCTCGACATCGCCTAGCATCGGCCTATTGTCGTATGACAAAGGCTTTCCTCGCGACCCGGGAAGGCCAATGGGGCTTCCTTTGGTCACGAGCGCAGAGGATGAAAGGGCTTCGCATGCAGATGCGAGGCCCTTTTGCGATGGAGATTTGCCCGATCGTCCGAAGTCTCTTCGCGATGGCCCGCACGATTTCCGGTGCAGCAGAAAGTCCAAATCCCGCGCGCTATCAAACGCGCGGGAGCGACAGCAAAGCAGCCGGCGGGAAACCGCCACCGTCGACGGTGAGATAAAAACGCCGCGACGAGCCGTGCTGTAGCGCCACGATATCGATCCTCTCTTCCTGGAACCATATCCAGAAGCGATGAACCTCGTCCTTCGTCCAGTCGATGATCTGATCGACGAGGAACAGGCTTTCGCCGACTTTTACCGCCTCGATATGATGCGTCCGTCCGTCCATCCCGCCTTGCCGGATGCCGGTGATTTCATAATCGGCCATGCCGGATGCTCCATCCCTGTGTCATGGCCACTAGTAGCGAACGGGCACGATGCGAATGCGATCGATCGCGCCGGGCGACGCCCGCGACCGGGCGATCGCTTCCGTACGCAGCATGTCGAGAGTAAGCGCGTCATAGTCCTGCTCGTCGGGCTGCATGGCCAGATCGGTTTCGACGACAAGAATGACTTTGCGTGCCAGCCCGTCGATTTCCCACTCGAACCATGTGCGCGTGATATGCCGCGCGGCTTCCCGATCACCTGACATGGCGCTCACCGGTCTCGGCCGCGCGCGAGCGGATTTCCCGCTCGACGAGAGCGTAGCCCGTATCGCTCAGGGTGGCGATTGCGATCGGGCGGCCGCGCAATTCGGCGCTTTCGCCATTCAGGAAGGTCAGCGCGGGATCGCGCCCGCCGAGCAACTGGAAAGCGAGCGCGCTGATCGCGCCCTGACGCTTCGCTTCTTGCGGCGGAAGCGGTGCGAAGGGCCGGCGCCGCCTGAACGGATTGGTCCGCGCGCGCGCCGCCGGCATCTCCTTGCGGTCAGGCATCATTGGCTTGCCTCCCGGAATTCGCAGCGCTCTCGCGCTGACGACGCAGCGCGGCGCGGGCATCCTCGATATTGGTATAGCGAAAGCTTCCCACGCTGAACTGGTCAACATAGCTATGGACGATGCCCTCGTCCGACTGCGGGCGGAAAGGCCGCAGATGCACGGCCTGCCGTTCGTGGGGGGGGGGCGGAGGCAGGTCGGCAGCCAGCTTCGCGAGTTTTTCCTCGTCGAGATCGAGGGCCTGGTAGATATCGTGTCCGATGACCCACAGCTCTTCGTGGAGATCGGTCAAGCGCTCGGCTATGCCGCCCAGCGCGCATGCCGCGCGCTCGGCCTCGGTCATGGCCAGCGCCTTGTTGACGAGAAGTTCGGCAACCAGCGTGTCGCCAAGAAAAACCGGATAGTCGTCGCCCTGTGCCGAGGTCGGAGGATCCGCGCGCGGGCCGCCGTCTCGATCGGCCATGAGGGCCGGACCGACGCCGAGGCCGCGCCGCGCGCGATACTCGCCGATCCGCTTCGCATAATAGCGCGGAAGATCGAAATTGGCGTGGGGCCGCCCATCGCGGTGGGCGCGGTTCGCTGCGATCAGCGCCATCTGGTGATGATAAAGGAGTTGATTGAGATCCACGTCCACCTCCCGTTCAGCGGGAGCGCGATGGTCTCTCAGTCCCCGGCAAGCGAAAGGACGCCGACGATCTCATGGAGATGGGGTAGCGGCTTCTCATTTACAAGAGAGGGGGTTCGGCCCCGTGCTTGCCGGCTCGCAATGCTGCGGATCGACAGCGGCTTGCAGCCGACAACCGAGCGGCGCCGAAATTCAGCCTGGGTGCTTTGATAGCCGATATTGAACCCGTCGAAGAGAAAGGGTCGAGCTAATCACTCTGAAACTGATCGACTGAGTTCAATTGCACGCGTTCCGCGGGTGTATCCGGCGAGGCCGAATTGCATGGCGTGTGTGCACTTTGGCGCTGGCCGCGCGGCCCGTCCATATTGACGGCGCAAGCGCCCGGCAGGCGGATCGCATGCAGATCGGTCAGGCATCCGGCGACCTGCGACCAGAATTCCGCGTCCTCGATTTCACCAGCATCGCGCAGCCGGTCGATACGCCGTGCGAGAACCTCGGGCCCACGATCGCCAAACTGATTTTCGATGGCGAGGGCTTGGCCCCACAGGTCGCGAGTGGCCTTCGTTCCCATAGGTGCGACTCCAATTATCTCCCGAATATATCGCCGGCCTTGCGGGAATCCAAAATCCGGCGCGCTTCGAACGGCTGACCAAATGTTTGGCCGGTGGCACCCCGTCGCCTCACAGCCAAGACCACAGCCGACGAGCCAGACGATTTTCGGCGATTTTCCGGGAGAGGGTCCTATGATTCAGATCTTGGGGGGCTTGGGTGGAACCGATTCATCCGGTACCGCTCCGGGCTGCGCTGATCCTGATTCCGTTCCACACGACCGAGTCGCGGATCGCACGCAGTGACATCTGGAATGCCGTCGCGCCGCGGTTGTTCGGCTTTGGCTAAGCTCGGCCGTCTCGGCAGGCATAAGTTGAACCGCCGTCGCGGCAGCCTTCTCGATCATGTGCGGCATTTGCGTCGCGCCGGGACGGCGCGAAGCCTTTCATCGACCTAAAGCTTGCCGGTACCGAGCCACCTCACCTTCGCCGGGTCGCGGTGATCGAAGAAGCTGCTGGCCTTCCGATCGAGGGTCGCGATCCTGGCGAGATCCTCGTCGTCGAGCTGGAAGTCGAGGATCGCGAAATTCTCGACCATGCGTTCCTGGCGCACAGACTTGGGGATCGCAACGATACCGCGGTGGTTCGCTGCGAAACGGGTCAGCGCGACCATCTGGCCTTGTAAAGAGCGGTTGTTCGCACCACCTACGGGGGTATCGCCAGCCTCATTTTTGCATGTTGGCGACCGAGAGACTTTCGCGCTCCCGCACGCGGGAGACGGAATATGGATTTCGATCAACTTCTCTATCATCATCAGATGGCCTTGATTGCCGTAAGCCGGGCGCGGCGCGACGGACATCCTCCGTCCAGCTTCGATCTGTCCGACTCTTATGCCAGGCGGATCGCCGAATATCGCGACCGGCGCGGTCTCGACGACGGGCCTGCCGACAAAAGGCGGCCCGGTTCCGCCCGCCTCAAAGCCGACCCGACAACCTCGGAGCAGGCTGCCGGATATGCGGATTTCCTCGGCGACACATTCATTGCCGAGCTTCTCATTCATAAGGCGCTCAGCATGACGCCCCAAGAACGCAGCGCCTCCGCACTCGAAGATATAGTCGATCGACTGGCCGAGATAGAAGAAGCGCGCTGGGTCATCGGCCGCGATATCTATCGGTCGCTCGGATACGATGAAATGGCGCTCGCAGCGCTTGCCGACAATATATCGATGGACGACGGTGGGAGCAGCAGCGCCGTCAATCCCGGCTCTGCATGGCCATCGACGGACAAGGACATCGCGCGCGGCCATACCGGGCAATTGCCCTTGGAGACTTGGCGAAACGTCAACATCCATGATGAACGCGCCGAACTCCTCCGCCAGCGGATTCGGGAGCGCAGCTTGAGCGAACAAGCCGATGCGCCTGATCGCGAACAGGTCATTTCAAGGGCGATGCTCGACGCGGAATATCGCTACGGCAATGCTTCGGAACAATTTGCCGTCGACGAGGAAGCCGGGGCGGTTCGCCTTGGCGATCGCGGGGCCGCCCATATCTGGCAAATCGTCGGCGAGCGCCTTCATACGCTCCATGACATAGGCAGGCCGCCCAGGCAGGACTAATGAATTGATCGCGCGCGGCGCAACGCTGCGGAAACGACAAGCCAATAGCGAACGGGCTCGATACGAATGCGGTCGATTGCCCCCGGCGAGGCGTGCGGCCGACTGCGTTCGCAACCGCGCGCAAATCCTCCAAAATCAACAGATCATAGCCATTGCCGTCAGGTTGGTGTCGCTCTGCCCGGGAAGTGTTGGCCGCAATGATAAACATATAGGCATTCGAATTGCCCCGAATTCGTGGGGTGGTTTGCGCGATCCGTGGTATAAGGCCCTCATCACCTGAATTTTGAACAAGCTCCATGTGACAGAGGGACAAAAATTGTGCTCTCGCTTGATGCAGGAGCACGCACCATGTGCCTCAATCAGCTACTCGAAGACGAACAGATCGCGCTGATGCGCTATTCCGCCGCGACCAAACCCTCGGAGGTCATGCGATATCGGCGCAAGATCGAAAGCCTCGGTCAGTGCTTCAAATCCTTCCCCTACCGTCACCGTCCCTATCTTTCTCCGAATGTCCGGAGCGGAGCGATCGCTTCGGCCCGCCCGCGGCGTTCGGACGAATTCTCGTATCGTATGATCGAACGGAAGGACGTCTGACATGGCAAAATCGCAAAAGCGCAGCAATCGCGAGATCCGCAAGCCCAAGGCAGCAAAACCCAAAGCACTCACTGCCCTTGCCGCCCAAGAGGCGTCTGCGGTGAAAATGACCGCCAAACCGAAAGGCAAGCACTGAGATGGCCTGCACACGCCGGCGCTGCGGATCGCGTTCGTCGGCAATGCCCTCCCGCGCCGCTGCGGCATAGCCACCTTCACGACCGACCTCGAACTCGCGGTCGGCGCGCTCGGCGAGGTTGCGGATACGGCCATTGTCGCGATGATCGAGCCGGGCGGCGACCACGAATTTCCGCCAGCCGTCCGCAAGACAATCCGGCAGGGCCAGGTGGCCGACTATCGCGCCGCCGCCGATTTCATCAATCGCGAGGCGTTCGATCTCGTCTGCCTCCAGCATGAGTTCGGCATCTTCGGCGGCGAGGCAGGCGCGCTGATTCTCGGCCTCGTAGCGAGGCTCGATGCGCCGCTCGTCACCACCTTGCACACGGTTCTCGATCGGCCGACCACGGCGCAGCGCCGCGTCATGAAGGATATCGTTACCGCATCGGCGCGGGTGGTCGTCATGGCCGACAAGGCCCGCGACATGCTGATCAATGTCTATGGCGCCGATCGGGGGAAGATTGACGTTATCGCCCACGGCATTCCCGATGTTCCGCTCGCCTCGGCGCGAGCCGCCAAGGAGCGGTTGGGGTTTATCGATCGCAAGGTGATCCTGACATTCGGGCTGATGAGCCCGAACAAAGGTATCGAGACGATGATCGAGGCCATGCCCGAGATTGTCCGGCGCACGCCCGATGTCCTCTATGTGGTGATGGGCGCCACCCACCCCGCCTTGCTGGCCCGTGAGGGCGAGCGTTATCGCGACACGCTGACGGCGCGGGTACGCGAGCTTGGCCTCGATGACCATGTCGCGTTCATCAACCGTTTCGTCGACCGCCCCGAACTGCTCGACCATATCGCGATGTGCGATGTCTATGCGACGCCCTATCTGGCGGCGGCGCAAATGACGTCGGGAACGCTCGCCTATTCGCATGGTCTGGGGCGTCCGGTCGTTTCCACGCCCTATTGGCACGCCGCCGAGTTGCTCGCCGACGGGTCGGGCGTCCTGATCCCGTTCGACAATCCGGCAGGCTTCGGCCCGGCGATTTCCGATCTGCTGGGCAACGACACCGAACGTCTGGCGATGGGGCGCAAGGCCTATGCGGCGAGCCGCCCCATGATCTGGGCCAATTCGGCGCGGCGCTATGCCGCGAGCTTTCGCAAGGCTTGCCGTGAGCGCAGGCTCGCGTCCGGCGGCCAGGCGGGGATGCCCGAACCCGGGCCAGTCCGCCTGCGGACGAACGTCCAACCCGACCTCCCACCGATCTCGCTCGACCATCTCGCCGCGATGTCCGACGACACGGGGATATTCCAGCATGCCGTTCACGCAATCGCCGACCGCAGTCATGGATATTGCATCGACGACAATGCACGGGCGCTGCTCCTGTGCTGCGGTCTCGCCGGCGGCCCCGATGCGCCGCTGGCGCGCCGGCTGTCATCCACATTCGCGGCCTTCATCCAGCACGGCTGGAATCCGGGCAATCGGCGTTTTCGCAATTTCATGGGCTTCGACCGGCGATGGCTGGAAGATGCGGGCTCGGAGGACAGTCACGGGCGGACGCTCTGGGCGCTGGGCGCCTATAGTGCGCGTGCCTGCTCCCTTGGCCATGCGCGCTGGGCAAAAGAGCTGTTCAGCGAGGCGCTGGCCGACGTCGAGGCCTTCACCTCACCGCGGTCCTGGGCGTTCACCTTGCTCGGCCTCGCATCCTATTGCGCGGTTTATGCCGAAGATCATGCCGCCGCGCGCCTGCGTGCCGAACTCGCCGGCCGCCTCGAAAGGTTGCTGGGCGAACAGGAAGGTCCCGAATGGACATGGTTCGAAAATGGCCTCAGCTATGACAACGCCCGGCTGCCGCAAGCGCTGATCGTCACGGGCGCCGCAGCGCTCTCGGCGACCATGGTCGAAGCGGGATTGCGAAGTCTGCGCTGGTTGGTGGCGATGCAGACGGCGCCCGAAGGTCATTTCCGGCCCGTCGGCTCGCATGGCTTCCTGATGACCTCGCGCAATAGTCCCGAACCGTTCGATCAACAGCCGCTGGAGGCTTGCGCGACGATCGCGGCCTGTATCGCGGCGAAAGGCGTCGATCCAGACTCTTCGTGGCGTGCGGAAGCCGAGCGCGCCTTCGCATGGTTTCTTGGCGCGAACGATCTCGGCATCAAGCTGGCTGACCTCGCGACGGGCAGTTGCCGCGACGGCCTCCACCCGGACCGCGCGAACGAGAACCGGGGGGCGGAAGCGGTGCTATCCTTCCTGCTCGCGCTGGCCGATATGCAGCGCCTGAGAGCG
Source organism: Sphingopyxis granuli NBRC 100800 (assembly GCF_001591045.1). Taxonomy (GTDB): domain Bacteria; phylum Pseudomonadota; class Alphaproteobacteria; order Sphingomonadales; family Sphingomonadaceae; genus Sphingopyxis; species Sphingopyxis granuli. The sequence goes on from NZ_BCUA01000006.1 coordinate 19,616, forward strand.
GCGGACCGGCGGGCGCCGTCACAGCCGAGCCCATCCACACACGAAGCCATCAATGCCTGACGGGGCTCCGCCATCCGCGCCCTTCTTCAACCGGCAGGCGCTTCACTTGCGGCCCGACCCGTCGCGCGTCGTCGTCCGGCCGTTCCGGCCGGCGGTCGAACCCCGAGACCTGCATCCCGTCGACAAGACCCGCGCCAATCACATCGTCGACCGCGTCCTCGCAATGACCGCGGACGAGACCGACGCGCTGCTTGCCGAAACGCTGCGAAACTTCGACGACCGGCACCGCAACCTCCCCGCAATATTCGAACGGCGCGCCGCGGAAATGGAGGATGCCTTCACAGCTCACAAGAGCTTCTCGCAGGCGCAGCGTCAGCTCGTCGGCGCCTACTTTCTTCATGAGTACAGCTTCGAAGCAGCCGCGCTGTTCAATCCCAGCATCGTGCCGCACCCCGACCAGTCGGGAGTCGCCGCAGGATGCCGCCGCTTCATCCTTAGCCTGCGCGCGGTCGGCGAAGGCCACATCTCTTCCCTGACGTTCCGGTCGGGAATATTGGCCGCCGACGGAACCGTTACCATCGACCCGCCCGCGCGGCTCGCCGCGACGCCCGTCGTGACCGCCCGTGTCGGCGATCGTCTGGAACTCGGCTTCGATCCCGCCAGCGACATCGCGGAGCGGGTGATCTTCCCCGTCACCGAGAGGCAGGCGAACGGGATCGAGGATGCCCGCTTCGTCGCCTTCCATGACGAAGGCCAGACCATCTATTATGCGACCTTCACCGCCTACAGCGGAAGCGGCATAAGGTCGGAGCTGATCGAAACCCGGGACTTCGTGACATTCCATCTGGCACCGCTCAAGGGCGCTGCGGCGCACAACAAGGGGATGGCGCTTTTTCCGCGAAAGATCGGCGGGCGCTATGCGATGATCGCGCGCCACGACAATGAGAGCCTGCACCTCATCCTGTCGGACGACCTCCACGAATGGGGCCTCGGCGAGGTGATCGTGAAGCCCAAATATCCTTGGGAGTTCGTCCAAATCGGCAATTGCGGCTCGCCCATCGAACTCGACGAAGGCTGGCTGCTCTTCACCCATGGCGTCGGCCCCGTACGCCATTATTCGATCGGCGCGGTTCTGCTCGACAAGGACGATCCCTCGCGCGTGCTCGGGCGCTCGCGCGTACCGCTCGTCCAGCCCGCGACCGCGGAGCGCCATGGCTATGTCCCGAACGTCGTCTATTCGTGCGGCGCCATCAAGGTCGGAGAGCGCATCCTGCTTCCCTATGCCATATCGGACGCCTTTTCGACCGTCGCCACGATCAGGATCACGACACTTCTCGACCAGCTCAAGGATTGAAAGGCTTCGACATGGACAAGACCCCGTCCGGCAACCACCGGTCATGCAAATGCGGCGGTATCGACGCCGCCGAGCGTGAAACACTGGATCGATACGGCATTACCCGCGTGCCCGCCGCGACCTATCTCCTGGACGGTTATCGCTACACCAGCCTTGCCGACGCGGTTGCACAGGCACGCCGTTCCCGCATGTGAAGGGAAATCGGATACTGTCGGCGAGCGGGAATGACTTGAAGCGCGGCAGGACACTTCCAAAACGAAACCGGGCCACGTATCGACACGCAGCCCGGCCTGGGGACGATCGGTTAGCTCGGACTAGCTGCTCTGCTTGCCCGGCTTTTCCGCTTCTCCACCCTGCTGAGGCCGCTTGTCGCGGTCCGGCTGGCCGGGCTGACGGCGGCCGCCGTCCTCCTGCTGGGGCTGGCGCTCGCCTTCCGACTTGCGGCCCGGCTGGCTGCCGGTCTGGTTCTGGTCGGGGTTGACCATGACCATTCTCCTCTCTTCAATTGCCCGGTAGTGGGCTTGGAGAAGACGCGCGGGATAGGGCATTGTTCCTGTTTATCATGCCGGGTCGCTAATAGAGCGATTCCGTCCGGTCGAGCGGCAGAGCCGATCGTCTCAGCCCCGCCGTCCGCTCGCCTGCCATACCAAGCCGGGTAGTTTGACCATCTCGCAACCGCAAACGGTGCAATGGCTGACGAAGCGCCCCCGATCCCAGTGGCTCGCCTTGAAATCGACGAGGTGACGGCCGAATAGATTGTGCAGTATCATGATCGCGTTCCTTTCGCTGGTTGTGCTCCGCCCTCATTGTCCCATTGCTCAAGGGCATGCTGGACAGAAGACGACGACACGACTTGAGGATGGGCTGTTTGCGGCGCCCCCGAGCAGGCGTCGTTTTCGCGCTCCCAGCTTTCGATTGCGCGCTCGAGGTCGTGTCGCCGGCGCCGCGACTGGTGAAACGCGTTTCCCATCGTTTGCGGAACATGTTCCAGCCCGTGATGGAGAAGCCGGTTCCACAACCGAATGATCCGGCCGAAAGATCGCGAGGGTTCGTGGATGGAAATCATCGAATAGACTCCCGCTGGGCAAGCGGGAGCTCGAGGTCTCTCAGTCACGGGAAGCTTGCGATCGAAATCGGGTGATGACACATCCTATCACAGACGGACATGATGCGGGCATCAATTCGCCACGCAGAATGGGCCTGCGCACCGGATCAGCCTGCATCCTCGTCATCCCCCCGGCGCTGGCGCAGTTCTGGCGCTTCGCGAGGCGGTATGTCGGGCCGGCGCTCGAACGCGCCGCCTTCCCCGGATATGCGCTCCTTCTGAACGATGGCCGCTACGCGCTTCTTCGAAATGCCGAGGCTGCGCAGCGCATAGCCGGCGAGGCCGAACGACAGCTCGCGCGCGCCCATGATCGCGAGGCCGACGCCCTGACCTTCGAGATGGGCGACCTCGGCTTCGCTGTGGGTCCGGATCGCGGTGTCGATTTCGGGATTGAGCTCGCGCGCGATCTCGATGATGCGCCGTGTCTGAAAGCCATCCGGCGTCGCGATCACGAGCAGCCGCGCCTGGGCGATATCCGCCGCCTCGAGAATACCCGGGGTCGATGCTTCGCCATAGATGGCCGTAATGCCGCGCTCGCGCAGCGCCTCGACGCGGCGTCGATCCTTGTCGACGAGGATAACGGGAAGACCTTCGCTCTTGAGCATCCTACCGACCACGCGCCCGACCCGGCCGTAGCCGACAACGACCGCGTGATGGCGAAAGCTGCTGTGCTTCGCGTCGGGCAGACGGGAAAGGCTCTCATCGCCTCCCCGCTCCAGCAATGCCAACAGCCGCGGTCGTCGTCGCAGCCATCTCTCGAAGCCGTCGAAAGCGATGAAGACGAGCGGATTGAGCGTAATCGACAGCAGCGCGCCGGCGAGGACCAAGTCCCTCGCTTCCGCCTCGACCAGCCCCAAGGTGACGCCCAGGCCGATCAGGATGAAGGAGAACTCGCCGATCTGCGCCAGGCTCGCCGAGACGGTCAGCGCCGTCCGCGCCGGATAGCCGAAGGCCAGCACGATCCCAAACGCCGCAACCGACTTGCCGGCCAGAATGATCGCCAGCACTGCCAGAACGGCGGACGGTTCACGGACCAGGATGCCCGGATCGAACAGCATCCCGACCGAGACGAAGAACAGGACGGCAAAAGCATCCTGCAACGGCAGCGAGTCCGCGGCCGCCCGATGACTGAAATCGCTTTCGCTGAGGATCACGCCAGCAAAGAAGGCGCCGAGTGCGAAGGACACGCCGAACAGGGCGGCCGAGCCGAAAGCGATACCGAGCGCGGTCGCGAGAACCGACAGAGTGAACAATTCGCGCGAGCCCGTTCGAGCGACACGTTCCAATATCCAGGGCGCGGCGCGCGTTCCGACGATCAGGACAAGCGCAAGGAACAGCGCAACCTTTCCGAGCGTGACAAGCAAGACGAGCGCGATATCGCCCGCGCCGCCCGAAGCTCCTTCCCCTCCCAGCGCGCGCCCTAACGCCGGCAGCAACACAAGGGCCAGCACCATGACGAGATCCTCGACGATCAGCCAACCCACGGCGATCCGGCCGTTGATCGAATCGAGCGTATTGCGCTGCTCGAGCGCGCGCAGCAGCACGACGGTCGACGCGACCGACAGGGCAAGACCGAAAACCAGGCCCGCCCCGGTGGTCCAGCCCCAGAGATGCGCCAGGCCCGCCCCGAGCAGGGCCGCAACCACGATCTGGACGAGCGCGCCGGGGATGGCGATCCTGCGGACAGCGACCAAATCCTTGATCGAGAAATGCAGCCCGACACCGAACATCAGCAGGATCACGCCGATCTCCGCGAGCTGGTTCGCCAGCGCAGCATCGCCGACGAAGCCGGGAGTGAAGGGGCCGACCGCCACGCCTGCGAGCAGATAGCCGACGAGCGGCGGCAGCTTCAGCCTGCTGGCAATGAATCCGCCGATGAAAGCGAGGACCAGTCCCATAACGAGCATGGCGAGAAGGCTGGTGTCATGGGGCAATAGCGATCCTTTCGGAAAGAGCCGCCATGCCGGCGGCACTCGGTATGATGGAGCGCCGATGGGTAAAGCGGCCGCGCTATCGGTGGCGGTGAAGGATCGACCCTACACCAGCGACGGCGCCAAGACCATGCTGCTCATCGGAAGCAGGAAAAGACACTGACAGGTGCGATGGCGCGACTGCGTTGCGCGGACCCGCCTAGAATTTTCGATGGAAGCTGACGAGGTCCGCGTCGGGATCGCCATAGCCGCAGATCAGCCCGCGCAGCATCTGCGCCGCCATCATCGAGAAGGTGATGCCATTCCCGCCATAACCCATGGCTGCATAGCAGTTGGGCATGCGCGGGATGCGGCCGATCGTCGGGGTGCCGACAGGGCTGTCGCCGAAGCTGCCGGCCCAGCCATGGACCGGAGTCGCGTCGATTTCCGGCAGCAGCGCGGCGAGCTTGCGCGACAGGGTTCTGATCTTGCCGGGAAGCTTCGCGTCGCGTTCGCCCGCGTCCGCGATTTCCTCATCCTCGCCGCCGCATATGACCTCGCCGCGCGGGGTGGTGCGGATGTAGAGATAGGGGTCGGCGGCTTCCCAGATCATCGCGGCCGTCGACCAGATGGCGCGGGGCTGAGGGCGGGTCGCGATCGACCAGCTCGATATGATCCTGTTTCCCTTGCGCGGGATGCCCTTCATCATCTCGTAGCCCGTCGCCATGACCACATGGCGCGCACGGATCTCGGGACCGCGCGCGCTGTGAAGCGTCACGCCGTCTTCGCGCGCGTCGATGTCGCAGATATCGACCGGCGAATAGAGCCGGGCGCCGCGCGCGATGGCGGCGTTCAGATAGCCAAGGGTCATCCGGCGCGGGTCGGCGGAATAATTGCCGAAACCGATCAGCGCATGGCGTCCCTTGATCCCGTAGCGCTCCAACACCGCGGCGGGTTTGAGAAGCTCGACCTCGAAACCCGCGCGCCGGCGGGCGTCGGCTTCGCGCGCCAGGCCGTCGGCGTCGAGGACATTGCCGTCGAGATAGATGGAACCGCGCGTCGCGCCGTCGACGGCGAGGCCCAGCCGCTCGGTCCGCTCGCGCAGCGCATCGACCGCCTGGCGCGAGCGGCGCCAGATGCGCTCGGCCTTCTCGCGCCCGATCCGCTCCGCCATCAGCGAGAGCGGCGTGTCGAGTTCATATTGCAGCATCGCCGTCGATGCCGCAGTCGACCCTTCGGCGGGGCCGCGACGATCGACGATGACGGTCGTGAGCCCTGCTTCTGACAGCGCCTCCGCGATCAACGCGCCCGATACGCCGGCACCGACGACGATTGCATCGCACGCGATATCGCGCGTCAAAGGCCTTGACGAGATCGCCGGACGACGCCGCGCCGACCAGATCGACCGGCCGGTGCGGAGATCGCGGTGATGGGTCGCGGACGCGGCCGCCATCAACGTAGGCGATCAGGCAAGATCGCGCACCCTGGCTTCGCGCGCCCAGTGGCGCCGCGTGCCGACATCGGCGAAGGCGTCGATCGCAACGACGCCGCCGTCCTTTTCGACGCCCGCCTTGTCGAGCAATATCTGGGTCGCGTCGTCATGCGCGATGGTCTTGCAATGGCCATAGGCGTCCATGAACCACTGCACCGCCGCACCCTGCACCGAAAGCGCCTTGGCCTGTTCTTCTGTCAGGATCGAGGCGACCGCGTCGAACAGCACCGAAGGCGATCCGGCGAGTTGGCCATCGGCCTTGAGCGTGCCGCCCTTGACCTTGATCCCGCCGACCTTGGGCGCGACCAGGAACGGGGTACCGCCGGTGCCTTCGATATCGGCTTTCAGCTTGTCAATCGCCATCTTGTCCGACCCTTCGGCAAAGAGGATCGCGACCTTGCGGCCCTCCATCGTGTCATCGGCATTCTTCTGAATCGACAGCGCATCGGAGGGTTTGAGATCGACCGGCGCTCGCGCAGCCCTTTCCTTGGGCGGCAGGTCGATCGCGAGGCCCGCGGCAACGCGCTTCGCCAGATCCTCGTCGATGTTGCGAAGCTGGCCGACGACACGCGCGCGGACGTGATCGAGCGTGACCTTTGACAGTTCGAAGACCAGCGCCGAGGCGATATGCGCCTGCTCATTCGCGGTCTGCGACAGGTAGAAGAGCCGCGCCTGGCTGAAATGATCCGCGAATAGCTCGGCACGGATACGGAGCTTTTGCGCGGGATCGTTGCGCTCGTCGTTGGCGCTGAAGGTCGTGAAGCCCGCCTCCGCACTCTCCCGCGGACCGCCATTCTCACCCGCTTCGGCGAGGCTGTTGGGTTCGTAATTGGCGCGCCCGGTCGGCACGAGCGTCTGCATCATCCCGTCGCGCTGGAAATTGTGGAAGGGGCATTTGGGCGCATTGATAGGAATCTGGTGGAAATTGGTCGTTCCTAGCCGCGACTTCTGCGTGTCGAGATAGGAGAAGAGCCGGCCCTGCAGCAGCGGGTCGTTGCTGAAATCGATGCCGGGGATGATGTTCGACGGCAGGAAGGCGGCTTGCTCGGTCTCGGCGAAGAAATTGTCGACGTTACGGTTGAGCGTCATGCGCCCGATAATCTCGACCGGGATATCGTCCTCGGGGATCAGCTTGGTTGCATCGAGCACGTCATAGGGCTGCTTGGCCGCGAACGCCTCGTCGAACACCTGCACGCCGAGATCCCACGCCGGGAAGTCGCCCGCTTCGATCGCCTCGAACAGGTCGCGGCGATGGAAATCGGGATCGGCGCCGGCGATCTTGACCGCTTCGTCCCATGTCGTCGACTGGATGCCGAGCACGGGCTTCCAGTGGAATTTGACGAATTTGCCCGCACCCTCATCGTTGACGAAGCGGAAGGTATGAACGCCGAAGCCTTCGATCATGCGGAAGCTGCGCGGGATCGCGCGGTCGGACATCGCCCACATGATCATGTGCATCGATTCGGGCATCAGGCCGATGAAGTCCCAGAAGGTGTCGTGTGCGCTCGCCGCCTGCGGATAACCGCGGTCGGCCTCCATCTTCACGCTGTGGACGAGATCTGGGAACTTCATCGCGTCCTGGATGAAGAAGACCGGGATATTGTTGCCGACCAGATCCCAATTACCGGTTTCGGTGTAGAGCTTGACCGCAAAGCCGCGCACGTCACGCGGCGTGTCGACCGATCCGGCGCCGCCGGCGACGGTCGAGAAGCGAACGAAAACCGGACAACTCGCCCCTTCCTTCTGGAAGATCGACGCCTTGGTCAGTTCGGGAATCGCCCTGGTGCATTCGAACACGCCGTGCGCGCCCGACCCGCGCGCATGGACGATGCGTTCGGGAATGCGCTCATGGTCGAAATGGAAGATTTTCTCGCGGAGGGCGAAATCCTCGAGCAAGGTCGGCCCGCGTGCGCCGGCGCGAAGCGAATTCTGATTGTCGGAGATACGGTGACCGAAATTATCGGTGAGATAAGCCGCCGCATCGGCGACTCCATCTCCGACTTGCTGATGCAGTTCATCGCCATCGCCTCTGCTGTCAATCGGCGCCGGCTGGCCCTCTCCCGGTTGGTGGTCACGAAGTGCATGGTCTGCGGCGGGTGACGGCACGGGCTTCTTCGCCATGATCGGATCCTTCGGTCAGCGGGGATAAGGTCTCAACCCGCGGCTTCCCCCTAAGTTTCGTCGCGCCCGCTTTCTTCTGATCGAGCTAGGCCGCCTCCGGCGCCATTGCATGCCATCAACCGGTCGGGGATGGCCTATAGAAGCGGAATCGATCGACCGCGCCTTCGATCAGGTGGCCAGCGAGTCTGAGGCGGATTTCGTCGGCGCCGCTACTGGTCGTGCAGACCAAGCGCGTGCCGCCTGACGGCAACCGCTCGATCGCACTGATAGCCACTCCCGACGCACGGCAGATTTCCCTGACATCGGCCTCAGGCAACGCGAGGTTGATCGCGCGGCTCACGTCGATTCCGGCACGGAAGCACCAGAGCGGATGATCTCCGCGACCTGCACATAGCCCTCCGGGCTGGCGGTTGCGATGGCGAGCGGCCTTCCGCCAAGCACGACATTTTCTCCATTGAGAAAGGCGATGGCAGGTTCGCGTCCGCCCATCACCAGATAGGCAAGCTGGCTGATGTCACCCTGACGCCGGGCATGATCGAGGGAGAGCGGGCTTCGATATTTGTGGAAATGGCGCACGGGGCGAGACGATGCGACGGTTCTTTCGGCGGTGTCGGGGCGATTCATGGCGTGGCTCCTCTGCGTAAGCGGGAGCACAGGCTCTCAGCCGCGGCGGCTTACAAAAAGGAGGGCCGCGATAGATGCTATATGGGTTTGTACACACGGATTGTAAGGACGAAAATCCAAGGGCCGCGGTCCGCGACATTTCGCCCCTAGCCGTGCCTGTCCTTCGTCGAAGCAGGGAGCCGCATCACCTTCCTAAGATGATGTTTATAATGAATATTATTTCCAATCGGCCGAGACATACCCTCGCTGACACCCTCACGCGACTATAACGAAAAATGGGAATCGAATAGAGGGTCGAACTTCGCGAAAATGGGAATCGAAAAAGTTCGGTGGCGGGCCTGCCGGTCCATTACCCTGCATCTGACGAAAAACGGAGAATTGCAGGGTAAATTGCCTATAGACAGGCGCAAGGGATTTTGCCGGCCATCCCCTGCGGCTCGCTCGCGGCGCCCTAGCTTTTCTCGAACAGGCGCTTGAGGCTGGCGTATCGAATGAAGGTCGATCGACCGACTTTTACAGTTTCTAGCTCTCCGGCCTTGATGAGTTCGTAGAGCGTCGACCGTCCGATGCCAGTGAGTTTAACCGCGGCGGATATGCGGACGCTGATCGGTTCGATATGGTGGCGGTCCTCGGACGCAACTTGCGGCCCTTGCCTGCTCTGCATCTTGCTCATGGCTTCCGCCTCCCTCGGTGAAAGCGGCGATCGGTTTCGATGAAAGCCGTAAGCATTGCAGGAATAAGGTCCGGCACGGATTCACGCCTGCCGTATGCCGCTTCGTAAGCGTCGGCATAAGCGTTCAATGCCTCGAACAAACCCGGCATGGCGTTGAACGTGATTCTCTTCGGCGTTCGCTCCGGCAGCTTCGGCAATTTCAGGTCAGCCATTTCCGCCTCCCCACGGCCGCCCGACGACAATATCCTTGTGGACGATGACACGCAGCGGCCAGCCGGGCCGGACGCGCATAGTCGGCTGGATATTGAGATTGCGGGTGACGAGCTGGTCGCCCGCGCGCGCGCCGCTCTGCTGCGCGGACTCGCGGATCGCTCGAACAAGGTCGCTCTCGCTGCTGCCAAAACTCAATTCCGAGCCGACACCAAGCAGCGTCGAGAGCGCGACGCCCTTCAATAGCTGCCATGTGTGCCGGTCGATCTTGTCGGCGAGGCCCGCATAGCCCTGCGTGTCGGTCGCGGGAACATTGTCGATGCGGATTGACGAACCATCGGGAAGGATGATGCGCTGCCAGACCACCAGCGCGCGGCTTTGGCCGAACGCGACGACGCTATCGTAACTGCCGACCAGCCGCGAGCCTTGCGGGATAAGCAGGCTTTGGCCGGTCACGCTGTCATAGACATTTTCCGTGACCTGCGCCGTCACCAGCCCCGGCAAATCGGAAATAAGCCCGGTGATGAGGCTCGCCGCGATGACGCTGCCCGCCTGCACGGTCCAGGGTGAGACGGGCGCGGTCAGCCTGTGCGGGTTTACGTCGCCGCCCGCGTTCGCTTTGCCGATCATTGCGTTCTTGCGCTGCTGTCCGTTCGGATCGTCTGCGGCCTGCGGCGACGCTGGCAACTCGGGCGTCTGTTCTGCCGTGACCGCGACCGGGCGAGCAGATGCGGCGTTGCCGGCGACTTGCAGCATGACGCCGGACTCGCGGGCCGCGCGCTGTTCGGCCGCGATGCGCTGGCGTTCGGCTTCGGCCTCCTGCGCCGTGCGCCGCGCCGCCTCGTCCGCGGACTCGATCGGCGCCATCCCGATTTTGCGCTGATGGTCGAGGATCGGCTTGCCAAGGTCGCCGGGGAGCGGCGGCCCGAGTTGCGGCACGTCGCCATAGCTGACGGGAGCGCCCGCGAGTGCATCGGGCGGCGCCTTCGCGCCATGCAGCTTGTCGTCGGCGGGTGCGATGATGCCGATACTCGCAGGCTTCAACGCCAGCCATGTGACGCCGACAATCGCGGTCGATCCGACAGCGGCAATGGCGACGATCGCGCCGCGCCGAAAGCGGGTCACGCGACCCGGCGCGGCGCGAAGGGCGAGCGTTTCGGGGTCGGCCTTGGCCGGTGCGGTGCTGACGGGCGGGATAGCCGGGTCGATCATTTGCCTTTCCTCCGCTTCGGCTGCGCCGTCTCGATCCGCACGATCTGCTGCTTCTTGCCGCCAAGGCGCAACTCGGCCGCGCCGAACAGCCGATCGACGACATAGTAGCGGCCCGCGACCCGGTAGTTCACAAGTTGCGCCTCGCCGTCGTCCCCAATGACGAACAGCGGCGGCGCCTCGCCAACCGCAATGCTCGGCGAAAACTCGATAAAGGTCTGCCGCCCATCATCGAACGCGCGCAGCGGACGCCATGCAGGTTTGTCGCCGGAAATCGCATAGTGGAAATTGAGGCGATCGACCGCGAGGCCCGACGCGATCGGCGCGGCTGCTGCTGCCGCGTCCTGCTGGCGGCGCAGCGCGATCAGCTCGTCTTTCGGATAGGTCCACGACAGCGCCGCCATCGCGCCGGTCGATCGGCTTTCGAGTTCGATGTGATAGACGCGCCTGTCAGTCGTGATGACGAGATTCGAGCGAAGTCCTGCCGAATAGGGCTTCACGAAAATATGGGTGCGCTGCTCTGCGCCACTGCCGCTGGTCGTGTCGCCAACGGTCCAGCGCACGGTATCACCCGCGGCAACCGACGTGACCGCCTCGCCAGGCTGCAAAGCAATGTCGGTGATGCGCTCGGGGGCGGCATAGAGCCGATAGAGCGTCCCGTCGCTATAGGGATAGACCTGCACCGCGCCGACGAATCCGGCGTTCGACGGCTCGCGCAGCGCGGCCTTGTTGGCGGCGGCGACCTTTGCGGTCGGCTGGGCGGCGGCGGGAACGGCAAGCGCAAGGACGCTAACCGACAGGATGACGGCGCGGATCATGGTTCATTCCTTTCGGGGGTCTGCGGCGGTTCGGGGTCGATCGGCATATCGGCGGGCGGTTCCGGCGCGACCAATTCGTCCGGTCTCGGGAAGCGATCGAGCGGTTTCAGAACATCGGTGTCGAGTTCGCGGGACCAGTCGATCGCGTCGATATAAAGGCCGAGCGGGTTCTTGCGCAGCACCTCGGCCGAGCGTGGCGGCTGCACCTTCACGGTCAGCATCGCGGTCCAGCGCGAAGTGCCCGACAGGCTGCCGCGTTCATAAGCCTGCTCGGTCCATTTGACCTGAAAGCTACTATCCGATGCGCGGACCACGCTCGTCACCTGTACCGACACCGTGCGACGGCCTACATCCGCGAACGGATTATCGGCGCGGGCATATTCGCCAAGGAAGAGCGACGCGCGTTCGGTGGCGAAGTCGTATGCCGATAGCCAGTTCTCACGCATGAGCACCGGATCGAGCGAACGCGAGCGGACATTGACGATGAACTTGCCAAGGTGCCAGGCAATCTGCGGGTCGGTCGCCTGATACTCCGTGTCTGCCGGCGCGACCGCCTGCGCCTCACCGAGAGTGTCGACCTCGACGACATAGGGCACAACATGGCTCTGCATCGACTGCCAGATCAGCGCGGACGACAGGCCCGCGGTGAGCAGCAGCCCACCGAACGCCATCAGCCGCCAATTCTTCGCCTGAACGCGGGCGGCACCGATGCGCTCGTCCCATAGTTGTCCGGCGCGTTGATAGGGAGTTTCAGGTTCGGGCGTCTGCCCATAGCGCTGCACGGCTCGTTTGAATCTCATGACTTAATCCCTTTCCTTGATGTCCGGTGTGATCCCGGCGCCGCCACGATCGCCCGATTGAACGGCGTGGATCGCCATCTGACGGCGGTGACGGCTAGCCTGGGTGGCGTGGAGTTTTTGCGCCCATGCCGGCGGCGATGCGTCACCGGCGGCGCTGCCGCTGGCGGCGCTCGATGCACCGCTGGTTCCCGCGGCCCAGGCGGCTTGCTGACCGCGCGCGGCAGCAGCGCGAAGGCCGAGGGCATTGTGCATCCGGTTGGCGGCAGCCCCTTTGGCGGCGCTCGCCATGCCGCCGATACCGGCGCCGATGGTCGAGGTGCCGGACGTTTCCTGGCCCAGCTTGTAAGCCGTCGAAGCTGCGCTCCCCATCGCCGTTCCGGCGCGAAGCGCGCCGAGACCGGCGCCGGCAACGCCCCGCGTAGCGGCAACAGCGCCGGCTCCGCCCATCGCGAAGCCGCCTGCGGCCAATGCGGTTGTCGCGACGACGGAACCGGCGCCGAGCTGCGGGGCGCCCGCGACCAACCCGGACGCAATGCCGGGACCAAAGATAGCGAGGCCGAACAGGGCCAGGCTCGCGAGCATCAGCGATACCGCCTGCTCGATCGACACCTCCTCGCCGGCAATCGCGCCGGTGAAGTCGGCAAAATAGTTGGAACCGATACCGACGATGACCGCCAGCACCATCACCTTGATGCCGGACGAGACGACATTGCCCAGCACACGCTCGGCGAGGAAGGATGTGCGATTCCAGAGTGCGAAGGGAACCAGCACGAAGCCCGCGAGGCTCGTCAGCTTGAATTCCAAGATCGTGATGAAAAGCTGGATCGCGAGAATGAAGAAGGCCGCGATGACGATCACCCAGGCAATTACCAGCACCGCGATCTCGACGAAATTATTGAAGAAGTCGATCGGGCCGACGAGCTCTTTCGCTTGCACCAGAAGCGGAAAGGCGGCCTCGAATCCGGTTCCCGCGAGCCGGCCCGGCATCAGCAAATCCTGCGCGCCGATCGCGCTGCCGCCCGCGGTCAGTCCCAGTCCGGCGAAACTGCGGAAGATGATGTCGGTGAGGAGCGGAAAGCTGTTCAATATCAGCGCGAAGGCGCCGACATAGAGAATCTTCTTCAAAAACTTGCCGATGACGTCGTCCTCACCGCCAAGCGCCCAGAACAGCCCGGCGAGCGTGATATCGATGCCGATCAGGATCGTGGTCAGGAAACCGACATCGCCGCCGAGCAGCCCGAAACCGCTGTCGATATAGGCGATGAACGCCTGCATGAACTGGTCGATGACATTCAAATCCTGCACGCACGGGACTCCTTAAAGGCAATGGATTGGGGTCGCGGGAACCGCTGGCCGCGAGAGGGGGGAGCCATGCGGTCCCCGCGACGGGACGGCGCTCGCCGGGGAACAAGGGGCGCAGCGCCGCCCAAGCTATGGCTGCGGCGTGTAGGCCTTGCCGTCGCCGAGGAATCGGCTCGTGCGGACACGGGCCTCGCGCGCGCTCTGGCCGCGCCGCGCCGCTTCGAGCGATTCGGTTCGGAACTGCGCCGCCATCAGGTTCTGGAGCTGGAACTGCTGCTTGGTCGCGAGCGCGAGAAGCTGGTTTGTCGCCTGCTGTGCCTGCAAACTTCCTTCTGCGCCTTGGCTCTTGGCGACGATCGCCGCGAGGGTTTGCGCGTCATCGCGGACATTCTCGACGATACCGCTCTGAACCTGCATCGTCTGCCGGAACGCGGCCATTTCATTATCGAGCCGCTGTTTCGCGACCGCAATCCGCTGGTCCCGTTTCAGCGCGGTCCCGAAGCTGTCGGGAAACTGCTGCCGAAACCGCTCGTCGAGTTGGTCGACGCGGAAGTCGATGCCCTGCGCCTGCCCCATCAGCTTGTCGATCTCGCCGAGCTTCTGGCGGAGCTGGTCGAGCTGCGGGAAGTCGATGCGCGAGAGGTTCTTAGCCTGACCCGCAAGCATCTGGGCTTCGTTCTGAAGGCTCTGGATCTGATTGTTGATCTGTTGAAGCGTCCGCGCGGCCGTCAGCAGATTTTGCGTGTAGTTGGTGGGATCGAACACGCTGATCTGCGCGGAGGCCGGCGCGGTGGCGAGCGATGCCGCACCGATCGCGCCGACGATGCCGGTTCCGATCAAGGCGGCGATGACATATTTCTTCATCTCATATCTCCTTAGGGTTGCACGGGGGACGCGGGGAAACAGGCGGCCGCGTCAGCCGCCCATTCAAGGCCGGAATCGGAGAGGAACCAGCCGACGAAATCGTCTGCGCCATGTGCGGCGAGCAGCGCGTCGATACGCTTTTGCGTGTCGGGATCGGATGCACCGCAAAGGGCGAGCGCGATCGGGCCTAGCCCCAGCTCGAACAGCCGGTTGCCGCGCGCCGATTGCAGATAATATTGCCGCTTCGGCACCGCGCGGCTGACCAGCTCGATTTGCCGCTCGTTGAGGCCGAAGCGAAGATAGGCCGCCTGGCTTTGCGGTTCGATCGCCCGATCGTTGGGAAGCAGGATGCGCTGCGGGCAGCTTTCGATGAGGACAGGCGCAATCGCGCTGGCGGCAATCTCCGAAAGGTTATGGGTGGCAAAGACGACCGACACATTTTTCTTGCGGACGGTTTTCAGCCATTCCCTGATGCGCTCGGAAAACAGCGGATGGTCGATATATTTCCATGACTCGTCGAGGACGAGCAGCGTCGGCTTGCCCGTGAATCGTTCTTCGAGACGATGAAACAGATAGGAGAGGACCGGCGCGACAACGCTTTCCGACCCCATCAAGGCTTCCATCTCGAAGCATTGGACGTCGGCCATATGTAGGTCGTCCTCGGCCGCATCGAGCAGACGGCCGAATGGCCCTTCGAGCGTATAGGGCGCGAGCGCCGATCGCAGCGGCGCCGATTGCAGCAGCAGCGACAGGCCGGTCAGGGTCCGTTCCTCCATCGGCGCGGTTGCGAGATTGGTGAGCGCCGACCAAACGGCTTCCTTGACCTCGGGCGTTATCGGGACATTCTCCCCGGCGAGCAGGGCGCCGATCCACTCGGCCGCCCATGCCCGCTCGTCGGGCCGGTCGATGTGTCGCAACGGCTGGAAAGCGATCGTCTCTCCGGCATCGCCGCCAAGCCCAAGACCATGATGCGCGCCGCCCATCGCCAGCGTCGCCGCGCGCGCCGACCGCCCCATGTCGAAGATATAGACTTGGGAGTCGGGGTAGCGCCGGAACTGCAACGCCAAGAGCGTCAGCAGCACGGACTTGCCCGCGCCGGTCGGTCCGACGATCATCATATGCCCCACGTCGCCAATATGGGTGCTGAGCCGGAACGGGGTCGAGCCGCTGGTTTCGGCATAGAGCAAAGGCGGGCCGTCGAGGTGCGCGTTGCGCGCCGGTCCCGCCCATACCGACGACAGCGGCATGAGGTGGGCGAGATTGAGCGTGTGGATGATTGGCTGGCGGACGTTCGCATAGACATGGCCGGGCAGGCTCGACAGCCACGCCTCCACCGCGTTGACGCTCTCGCGAATACAGGTGAAGCCCAGCCCGTTGACGATGCGCTCGACCGCGCGCACCTTTTCCTCGACGCGGGCGCGATCGGTATCGGCAACGGTTATGGTCGTGGTCAGATAGCCGAACGCAACATGGTCGGCCCCGAGCGCCTGCAATGCCAGGTCAGCATCGACGACCTTGTTGTCGGCATCACTGTCGAGCAACTGGACCGGCTGATTATAGATAACCTCGCGCAAGAGCGCCGTCACCGACTTACGCTTGTTGAACCACTGGCGGCGCAGCTTGGTGAGCGCCTTGGTCGCGTCGGTCTTGTCGAGCGCCACGAAGCGCGTCACCCAGCGATAGCCGAAATCTTCGTGATTGAGCGCGTCGAGGATTCCGGGCCTGCTGACATTGGGAAAGCCCATGATGGTCAGCGTCCGCAAATGCTGGTCGCCAAGCATCGGTTCGAGGCCACCGGTCAGCGGCGTGTCGGTCAGTATCGCGTCGAGATACATCGGGGTTTCGGGGACCGCGACGGCGTGGCGGCGCGTCGATATGGCGCCGTGAAGGAACGTCAGCGTCTCGCCATCGTCGAGTGCGCGCACCTCCGGCATGAAGCCCGAAAACAGGTCGAGCGCCCTATCGGTTTCGGCGACGAAGCTCGCAAGCGCCTGCCGCCAGTCGCGGCCCTTCACGTCGTCGCTACGCTCGACCAGCGCGCGGCCCGCCGTGTCCGCCTGATCCGGCGACGGCAGGAAGGTGAGCGTCACATAATAGCGGCTTTCATAGTGTGCGCCCGCGCTCTCGAACGCCGCTCGCCGTTCCTGATCGACCAGCCAGGACGCGGCGTCGGGAAAGCCGCTGTCGGGATAGCCCAGCGCCTCGCGGCGTTCGGCTTCCAAGTGGAGCGCCCAGCCCGATCCGAAACGCTTGAGGACATTGTTAGCCCGCGCGCAGGCGCCGACCAACTCGGCCTCCGTTGCGGACTCCAAGTCCGGCCCGCGAAAGCGCAAGGTGCGCTGAAAGCTGCCGTCCTTGTTCAGCACCACGCCGGGAGCGACCAGCGCCGCCCACGGCAGATGGTCCGCAAGGCGGTCGGCCCGGCTGCGATATTCGCGCAGGTTCAGCATGTCAGATAACCCCGCTGGCGAAGGTGGCGGGCGAGGACGGGCGCGAAATCCGGGTCGCGCTTTGCGACGAATACCGCAACCGTGTGACCAAGCGCCCACATTGCGAGGCCAGCAATCCATTGCTGCAAGCCCAGCCCCAGCGCCGCCGCGATCGTGCCATTGACGATCGCGATGGCCCGCGGCGCGCCGCCGAGCAGGATCGGTTCGGCAAGCGCGCGGTGCATCGGCGCCTCGAAACCCTCGATGTGGCTGCCCGCGCCGATCATGCGATGAGCGCCCCGCCGCCGAAGCTGAAAAAGCTGAGAAAGAAGGAGCTGGCCGCGAACGCGATGCTGAGGCCGAAAATAATCTGAATCAAACGGCGAAAGCCGCCCGCCGTTTCCCCGAACGCCAAGGTCAAGCCGGTCACGATAATGATGATAACGGCGATGATCTTGGCAACCGGGCCTTGGACGGACTCCAAGACCTGCTGCAACGGTTCCTCCCACGGCATCCCCGATCCGGCGGCCTGCGCGGTGGCGGCGACAGCCAGGCCGAG
The DNA here is from genome assembly GCF_001591045.1 of Sphingopyxis granuli NBRC 100800. Classification (GTDB taxonomy): domain Bacteria; phylum Pseudomonadota; class Alphaproteobacteria; order Sphingomonadales; family Sphingomonadaceae; genus Sphingopyxis; species Sphingopyxis granuli. The sequence goes on from NZ_BCUA01000006.1 coordinate 37,086, forward strand.
CATCGCGGCACCGGCGGCGGTTATGATCTTGTGTGGTTCGCGAACGCGGGACAGGCGCATGTCATTCTCCTTCAAAAGCGGTGGGATCGGGGGTGAGATCGCGGACGGCGTAATTTCCGTGCTCGTCGAGGCCGACGACGCGCGCGACGCTATCGACGCGGCGCGCGAGGCCGCGCCCGGATATGAAAACGATCATGTCAATGGCTTCGGCAATCAGCCGGCGCGGGACGGTGACGACGCTTTCCTGAACAAGCTGTTCGAGGCGATAGAGCGCCGCGACCGCGCTATTGGCGTGGACGGTCGCGATGCCGCCCGGATGCCCGGTGTTCCATGCCTTGAGCATGTCCAGCGCCTCGCGCCCGCGCACCTCGCCGACGATGATCCGGTCAGGCCGAAGGCGGAGCGTCGAGCGCACAAGCTCGGCCATCGTGACCGCGCCGGTTCCGGTCGGGCCGATAGAGCGGGTGCGGAGCGCGACAACATCGCTGGCCGCGCATTGCAGCTCGCGCGTGTCCTCTATGATGATAATGCGCTCGTCGAGGCCGGCCATTTCGGCGAGCAGCGCATTGGCGAGCGTCGTCTTGCCCGATGACGTGCCGCCCGCGACTAGAATGTTTCGTCGCTCGACGACCGCCATAGACAAGAGCCGCGCCGTGTCGGCCGACATGATGCCGTCGCGAACGTAATCGAGCAGCGTGTAAATTCTGGCGGCGGGCTTTCTGATCGAGAAGCAGGGCGCGAGGCTGACGGGCGGCAAGACGCCCTCGAACCGCTCGCCCGCGCCTTCGCCGTGCGGCGGCAGTTCGGCCGATATGATCGGCGCCGCCGCATGGGCCTCGGTGCGGGCGTGGCTGGCGACCAGGCGAATGATGCGTTCGATCTGCGCCGGGTCGTATCGGGTTCCGGTGTCGATACGGCCTTCGCCGAGCCGGTCGAGACGCAGCACCCCATCGGGGTTCACCATGATCTCGATGACGGCGGGGTCGGATAGGGCCGCCGCGATACCCGGTCCCATAGCGGTGCGGAGCATCGCGCGGCGGCGATCTGCAGAAAGCGCGTCGGTCATGGCTGTGCCTCGATGATGTTTTGGGTGTCGAGTGTCCGCTTGCCGCCCGCGATCTGGCGGCCAAGCTGGGCGATGAATCGCTCGAAACGCTGATTGCCAGTCGCGAGCGCAGCGGCGTCGGCTTCGGGGAGCGGCGCGGTGACGGTAAGCTGGTAGCGCACGAACAGCGCCAGAGCCTCCAGCACCACCTCCATGTCGCGGCGACCTGCCGCGACCTCGCGCGATATGCGGTCGAGCCGGACTTTCAGAAGGTCGTCGACCTCCTTCGTCGCGCGGCGCGCCAGCCAATCGCGAAGCGCCTCGTTGACGATCCGTGACTTGTTGCCGCCGCGCCGGATAACCAGCGCGTCGAGCGCATCGCTCAAGTCGCTGTCGATGTAGAGATTCTGCCGGACCTTCATCGCCTACAGCCCCGGCAGCAGGTCTTGGGACTGCGATTGATTCATCGCGTGGCCGCGCACCAGCGACGCGCGAACGCGGTCCATGACGCGCTTGTCGGCCGCCGCGTCGGCGTCGTCGCGTTCCATGTCGGGCAATTCGAGTTGCGTCGCAGGTTCGGGCTGAGGCGGCTTCTCGTCGATCGACGGATGCCGCTGCTGCTGCAAGCCGCCGTCCTCGTCCGCACCGGGTTCCTCGTCCGCTTTGCCGAGCCTGCTATCGGGCGCGCTGACCAGCCCGGTCCAGTCGTCGGGGCGGCTTGGCGGTCGGTCGGCATAGTCGCCAACCGCGAGCGCGGGCGGCGGCAGGAGCCGCGCGCGGAAATTGGCGTCCTTATAATATTGCAGCTTCTTCGCCCGGATCGGGGCCATACCAGACACAAGAACCAGCTCGTCGGCGGGCGGAAGCTGCATGACCTCGCCTTGGGTCAGCAGCGGGCGCGCCGTCTCCTGCCGACTGACCATGACGTGCGCGAGCCAGGGGGCGAGCCTGTGGCCCGCATAGTTCCGCATGGCGCGCTGTTCGGTCGCGACGCCGAGAGCATCGGAAACCCTCTTTGCCGTCCGCTCGTCATTGGTCGAGAAAACGACGCGCACATGGCAATTATCGAGGATCGAATTATGCTCGCCGTAGGCCTTATCGACCTGGTTGAGCGACTGCGCGATCAGATAGACCCGGATTCCATAGCCTGCCATGAAGGCGAGGCTCGTCTCGAAGAAATCGAGCCGCCCCAAGGCGACGAACTCGTCGAGCATCATCAGAAGCTCATGCTTGCGCGGCATCGAGCTTCTCCGTGAGGCGGCGGCCGATCTGATTGAGCATCAGGCGCACAAGCGGCTTGGTGCGGCTAATGTCGGACGGCGGAATGACCAGGTAGAGCGAGACGGGATGATCGGCTTCGGCCAAGTCGGCAATGCGCCAGTCGCAACGCGACGTGACGGCCGCGACGGTGGGGTCGCGATAGAGGCCGAGGAACGACATGGCCGTCGAGAGAACGCCCGATCGCTCATTCTCCGATTTGTTCAGCACCTCGCGCGCGGCGGACGCGACGACCGGGTGGACCTGCGGCGCTTCCTTCGTGCCGAGATGATTGGTGGTCATCATCCGGCGCAGCGTCGTCACGAACGGGCGCTGCGGATCGGACAGGAAGGTTGCGACGCGGGCGAGCGTCTTTTCTTCCTCGGCATAGAGTATGTGGAGGATCGCGCCGACCAGCAGCGAGTGCGATGTTTTCTCCCAGTGGTTCCGACGCTCCAGCGCCCCTTCGGGATCGACCAATATGTCGGCGATGTTCTGAACGTCGCGAACCTCGTTCGCGCCCTTCCTGACCTCCAACAGCGGATTATATTTTGCCGATCGAAGGTCGGTCGGGTTGAACAGCAGGACGTGCGAAAAGCACGCGCGCCAGCCCGCGGTAAGCTGCCAGTTCTCGCCCTTTATATCGTGGACGATGGCCGAGCCGGTCCAGCTTAGCAGCGTCGGGATGACGAGGCCGACGCCTTTGCCGCTCCGCGTCGGCGCGAACGCCATGACATGCTCCGGCCCGTCGTGGCGAAGGTAGCGCTCGCGCAGACGACCAAGGAAAACACCGCGCTCGCTAAGCAGCCCGGCGCGGTCGATCTCGCCTTTTGTCGCCCAGCGCGCCGAGCCGTATGTCGTGACATGGCGCGACTGGCGCGCGCGCCATAGCGACCCGGCGATGGCGGACGCGCAGCCGAGAAAGCCGCTGGCTCCCGCGATCATCCCGGCCTTGTCGAAGACCTCCGGCGCGTAGGCCTCGTAGTGATACCACCAAGGGAATATCGCCCACGGGCGATAGACCGGCGTGTCGAACAGAATGAACCATGCCGGCCCAAGCTGCGGCTGATAACCGAGCTGCGCCGCGCACCATTGCGTCGCGGCCCAGACGCCCACGATGACGAGTGCGAAAACGACGAAAATCTGGCCTATCAGCAGCTTCGTGGGGGTCACGGTTTTCTCCCGGCGACGCAGTGATTTGCGTCACCGGCAAAAATCAGCCGGGCGAGAAAAATCGCATACTACCGTTGTGGCGCACGATGACGCGCGGAGACGCAGCGGGGGTGACTATCTTGTATAGAATCACGCCAAATCGGTCGCTATCGCCTGACCATTGACGATTTCGCAAAATCGTTGACCGGGTATGCGCGAGCCAGAAGCCCAAATCCGAAAGCAAGGCCCATGGGGCAACAATATTGACGCAATGACCGTATCGACGCAATGACCGTATCAATGTTTCATTGATGGCTTGGCGATAGAGACCTGCGCGCGTAAGGGGAGCGGCCATGAGCGATGAGCAGGAATTCGGCAGAAAAGCCAAGGACCGCAACGGCCCGGGGGTTACGCCGTTCCGCTATCCTGGTGGCAAGGCGTTCTTGGCCGATTTGCTTGAATCGAAGATACGCACCTACAAGAAAATTACCACATATGCGGAGCCCTATGCAGGCGGTGCTGGCGCAGCCATCGAATTGATGGCCCGCGGAACAGTTGAACGAATCGCCCTCAATGACTTTGACAGGCGCATCCATTCGGCATGGTGGGCGATATTGCATCGGACTGATGATTTCGTAGAACGCATCCGCGCGACCACAGTGGACCTCGCCACTTGGTATGCTTGTCGCCAGATTGTAGAAGAAAATAGGCTGGACGGCGACCCGTTTGAGTTGGGGTTCGCCACCTATTTCCTAAATCGAACGAACCGCTCCGGTGTTATCGTTGGCGCCGGCCCTATCGGGGGATATGCTCAGACCGGTAAATGGCTCATTGACGCGCGTTGGTATCCCGACACTATGTGCAAGCGCATCATCTGGTTGGGCCAACGCCGAGATCGGATCGAACTCACCAATCTCGACGGCATCGCCTTCATCAAGTCGTTCCCGAAAAAGCGTGCGAAGGAGACGTTTTTCTTTATCGACCCTCCCTATGTGCAGGCAGGTGCGAAGCTTTATCTTAATGCCATGAATGATCTAAAACATCGTGATCTTGCCCAGTATTTAACGGGTAATCCAACGGTGCCAAATTGGCTCGTCACCTATGATGATTGTCAGCTCATTCGAGAGGTTTACGCGGCGGCCAGCGTCGAGCAGATACCCGTGCGTTATAGTCTTCAGCGCAAGCGCACAGAACATGAAATTTGCGTGGTTCCTGCTTAGGCAGCCCTTTGCTCATTCCGATAGCGCACCAGCCATGACAGCAAAGAGTGCGCGCGATCTACCTCGTCCACATGGACTCCGTTCACGGTAGCCAACTCTATTCCTTTCATAGCAGCCTTCGGCGTTCTCAGCCGGTCTAGGATGTGACCGTGCCTTTTGCCGTAAAGCTTATGGTCGTCTTCGCTGAGCCGAAACGGAACAACCGTTAGACCGACCATCGAGCATGCGGGCCTGTCCAAAAAGTAACCGCCGAGAAACTGGTCGAGTTCGTCATTGGCGCTTTTGCCGCTCCAATTATGCCCGCTGGCGGCTTGTCCGAAATACATCATTGCCGGAGGCGGCAGGCCGTTGTCGGCGTGCCGCCATGCGATCACGTCCATGCCTCCATCTTTTGCCTTTTTGGCCGCTTCGGGGCCAGGCGGAACGCGCGGAGTTCCTGTGCCTGATCCTTCGCAGCAGCGGCCCACGGCTTCCGTTATGGTTTCACCGCTTGCCCGCGGCCAGCCGAAAGAGACCGCTGGCCCCTGCACATGCCCAGCAACCGCGAGCGTCGCGAGTGTCTGGAATTGCCTCTTGCGGACCTTCGCCGCCTCATCGCCGGAGGGTGGATTGCTCAAGATTGGCGATTTCGTAAAATGCGAAATGACTAGGCAGGTTAGATAAAAGCCGAGACCACGCCGCTCGCCCCGCGGCTTTAGACGCAATTCCTCGCCATCTTCGCTTAAAACAAAAGGATAGGCATCGCCCAAGGAAGCAACTCGCGAGTTAATTTCATTTTCGATGGTTTCCCGCCGTTCGTCTTTTTCTGCGTCCGCTGTGCCATTATCTTCCGCATGATCCTCTTTCTGGATCTCGGTTGTATTGTCTATTTCGTCTAACCTCGCGCGGCCCTTCTCATCAAAAAAAGCAGTAAGTTCCAGCCAATCGACAAGGATGAAGGAGTCAGCGTCAAGGGCCGGAGGCGCGACAGCAGTGATCGCCATTATCTTATTCGTCCGACGCTTGTTGTGCGGCGAGCGTGGTATGGATGAAAGTCGCGCGTTTGCGAATGTCATCAGCGATCTCAATGGTTTCGCTGTCGTTGTCCGCGTTGGTGATCTCGGCCACAGCTTGATGCAATGATGCCTGTGCATCGACCAAGGCTTTGCTGAAACGATCGCTTCCTTCGACAGTCAACGATAGCGCCGCCGCAAGATCATGCCGTTCGAGCATAACCTTTCGGGCGACGGCATGACCCAAAACGCGCTTAAGCAATGAGAGGTCAGGATTCTGCGTCTTAATGACAGGCTCGACGCGTTCTGCCTTGCTGCCGTATAGCCACAAGAGCAGCGTCCGCAAATTCTCATGAAAGTCGGGGCGTATTGGATTCCGCTCTGGATTTGCGGAGCGATCCGCGCGCCCGAGGCCAACAAAATCTCGAAACTCTGTATAGGTCAACGCAGTGTAAAGATGGGAGAAACTAAAGTTTCTTTTTACTCGGTCTTCCACCCTAAAAAGTTCAAGCTGTTGGGCTTGTTGCAGCACGTAAACTGCGCTTACGATGCGATAAAGCGTGTCGTGCTTATCACCCATTCGCGCCGCGATTTCATTGAGACTAAGCCCCGCATCGCCTTTCGCTACCTCGTCGTCCAGCCAGCGTGCAGCATAGAGCGCCTTAGCGTAGGCATCCCATCCTTGCGGTCCATTGATGTGCTTAAAACCGATCAGGTTGCGCGCTTCATCTTCGTGAAGCACTTTGAAAGCGGTAACCTCTTGAAGAGTTGCGCGGACCTCAGGTGAAATCTCAGGAATTGTAACGCCAGCTTCGGCAGCTAACCCCGGATCGAGCAAGCTCTTGAGGGCAGCTAAACGCCGATTACCTTCCAGCACGACCAGTTCGTCGTCACGAGGGATGACGATCAGGGGTTCGATGTCGATGTAGCCACTCGCCGCGATCGATTGGATCAGTTCGCCTAGATCGGCAGTTCGATCAAGGTAGGCAATAATCGCGCCATCGGTCGCGTTGTTGGGCTGCTTGTCAGGCGTAAAGCGAGGGTTCGAGACGTCGAAGGCCAGCTTCGCAGGTGGAACTTTGTCCCGCTGACCTGCTGAAAAATATTGATCCCACCAAGCCATTCGGCGCATCGCTCCGTTCTGAATTGCTCACGAAACAGTGTAAGCCCACGCGCGGGCCGTTTCATAACTCTATTGAATGTTCACGCCTAGCGTTCGCTGGATGGGCTGTCCATTGCCAACAGCACGTCACGAAATGCTCGGCCCGCTGCGCTGCCGCCCGAACGTCCAGCTTATGCCGCCATCGCGCATGATGCCTGACACGCTCTTGCCGATATGCCGCTCCATCACCGGACGCCACGGAATCAGAACAAAATCGCGCGACCGCTCGACCAGGGCTTGCCGCCCGCTCGTCATATCGACGGCGCGGACCAACCCGCCCTGTATCGACTCCCGCGGCCTCGCTTCGGCGAAGGGCTTGCCAATTTCATCCGATAGCTGGCTCGCGACGCGCAGCAGCTCGCGCCGCAGCAGGGCCGCGAGCATGTTGCGGCGATAGATGGTTCGCCCCTCCTGTGCCTCGGCCAGCCCCTCGGCAACCAGCCATTGCCGTCGCATCGCTTGCGCGGCGCGAACCTCGCTTCCGAAACCGGCATCGCGAAGCGGCGCCGGACTATCGGCGACCAACTCCCGGTCGAGCCACGTCGCGGCCTCGGCCCCCGGCAGCTTGTCGAGCGGCACGGCCGACAGCGTTTCGACGGTGACAGGCCGGTCGCGAAGCTGGCGCGCCTCGAACGCTTCCACCTTGTCGAGATGGTCGGGAGTGATGACCCAGCTTCCGTCGGGTTCGCGCTCGACGTTTCGCATGACGCGCCGCATGGCTTCCAGACGCCGGACGTGGCTTTCCGCAAACCGTTCGCTGGCGGTCGGGTCGTGCCGCAAATGCGCGTCGATCGTGTAGCGCCCACCATTCGCGGTCGCGACCTCGGCAATCGTGCGATCGACGGGACGAACGCCGCTGCTGCTACGTGGTGCGATCTCGACAATCGCGTCTTTGGGGATCGGGCTGACCGCTTCGCCCTTGCCGATCTCGGCATAATGGGTGCGCCCGTCGATCGCCTCGACGATGACATAATGGCGATCGGCATATTCGTCCGACAGCCCGCGTTCGACGACACGGCCGATAAGCGGGCGGGCATCGGATGCGGTCGGGTCATAAATGACCTGATCGACTATCGCGGGCGCGTTTCCGCGCGCCGCATATGCGCGCTGCATGGTGCGGATAATGTCGTCGCGCTCGCCCATGCGGCGCAGCGTGTCGGCAAGATCGGGGGCGAGCTGCCAATGCGCCGCGCCGTGCCGCGTCGCCAGCCCGAGACGTTCGAGCTTCTTGAGCCGACCCATGCGAATAGCCTGATCGAACGCGCCGCGCGCGTTGGAACTGACAAGAATATCCTTGTCGGCCTCTCGCAGCATCGCGCGGTCTATGCTGGTCAACCGCTCCTGTTCCACCTCGGCGCGAAGGCGCTGCTCGATCGCATGATCGGTGCGCGGGCCAAGGTCGAGGTCGACCAGCTCTGAGGCACGCTCGCGCAGGCCGTGGCTGATATAGTCGCGCGCGATAATCAAATCCTTGCCGCGCTCGTCCTTGCCGCGCACGATGATATGGGTGTGCGGGTGGCCGGTGTTATAGTGATCGACCGCCACCCAATCGAGTTTGGTCCCCAAATCCTCTTCGACCCGCTGCATCAGCCGCCGGGTCAGCGGCTTGAGGTCGTCATATTCCATGCCGTCCTCGGCGCTGACGATGAAGCGGAATTGATGGCGATCGCCCTTCGCCGGTTCGAGCCAGGCATTACGGTCCACCGCGTCACCGTCGGCGCTATAGAGTTGCCCGCGTCCGCCCTCGCGGGTCGTGCCGTCGCGCTCGACGTAGCGCAGATGCGCTTTGGCAACGTCGAATCCGTTGCCGCCGAGTTTGACGGTGCGAACCTTGACGATCACGCGCCGCTGGCGAAAGGCGGCGAAGCGGTCGCGCGATGACAGGACGAGACCGACGCCAGCGCCGCGCCCGATGCGGCTGCCGGTAAAAGCCGACTGCCGCGCGCGACCGGGAGCGCCGCCGCGCGCGAGATTGGTTGCAGCAATCACGCGCGAGAGGAACTTGCGCGGGCGCGGCTTCCGGCCCTTGTCGCCAAGGCGGCCGAGCCGCGGTTCAAAATCGTCGTTGGTGGATATGATCGGCGCCTTCGGTGGGAGAGAAAGCCCGATCATGCGCGCGGCCCGGAGACATGAAAATCGGTGCCGCCGAATGTGGCGGAAAACCGCCGATTTTCGGCGCACCGGCACTGTCGCCAGCATGGCGGCACTGTTTTCCTCTCCCTAAAAACGATGTGCAGACAACAGCTTAGGCATCATCCGCATAAGCGGACGGTGCCGTAGCTTTATATCTTGCCTTCCGCGCCTTTCCTCACCGCCGGCCCCTTCGCATCACTCCTGGCCCATTCTCACGCCTCCCCGCGCGCAAAAAAGGGGAGCGACGCCACGCGGACGCCGCTCCCCAAACCTTCCTCGCCGATCGCGCGCCGGCCTATTGCCAGCCCGCCTTCTCGGCTTCTCTCTGCACTCGATTGTGTCGCTTCCAGCGTCTCTCGGCGGCGCGCAATTCGGCCTCGATCTGACGCCGTTCGGCCGCGTCGTCGCACCAGGAAAGTTCGGCGCGCAGTTCCTCGATTTGCTGTTCAATCGACATCTTCTTGCCTCCATCTTGCGAAAGATGAGGTCTCGCCCGGCGGCGGGCGGGCCGGGTCCAGGACCGCGAAGCGGCCGCGCCAGCGGGCGACGGGGGTGCCGATTTTGTCGTCGGCGAAGCGCCGCGCAGCGGCGTGAAGACGGCGGCAAAATTGGGGGCACCGGCGATCCTTGACGCGGCCCGTTCGCCGCCGGATGCTGGTCCTTGCTGAGCGGATTTCTTCCTCTCGTCCGCACAGCCACGCTCGCTTTACACGCCTCATTGCCCGCCTATTTGCGCATGGAAAACCCCGCGCTGATGGACAGCGCGGGGTGAAATTCGGCTCAGTCGCCGGGGTTCCAGATGATCGCATAGGCGTCATCATCATCCTGCCCGGCAGCGCGTCCGAGATTGGCGTAGAGTGTGCGCGGACCGAGTTCGGGCGCCGACATCGCGAGGCGGATATATTCGCGCTGCGACACCTCGCCGGTGCGGATCCAGCCGCCACCCAGTTCTACGCCGTTCGACACCACGCGATAGTCGGGCTGCTCGCCGCTCTTGCCGCGATTGGGGACGATGGCGACCTCGGCATTGACCGATAGCGTCCTGATCGCGCCCCTGAACGACCCGTCGGGCTGGCGCTGCACATAACCGATTGCTGACATTGTTCATCTCCTTCGATCTCGCCGAGCACCGTGCCGGGCGATGGGCAGACCGGAGGGACGGTTTCAGCGGCTCACGCGAACCGGAGGCCGAAGCGCCAGCGAAGGACCGGAAGCGCGCTGCTGATTTGGATGCGAAGCGGCCGCGAGGAGCGCCGCGATAGCGGCGCGGGGAAATCAGCAGCGCGCGATGGTTTTGCGGGAGGCGCGGCCGTCCCAGGTCGATGCCCAGTCCCGGCACGGGCCGCCGGACGAAGATAGCGGAATGATTGTCAGCAAAGGCGTTTGCGGCCTCTGCCGAGGGAATGGAAGGATGCAAATAGACAAGAGAAAATGGGCGGCGACATCGCCGCCGCCCGCGAGGATTCAGGCCGCTTCGCGCTGGGGCTGTTGCGGCCCGCCAGTGTCTGCGACATCGCGCACGGGCGCATGATCGGCGCGCGCTGCCGCGACCAGCGCGGCGGCTTTCACCGTGCCGACACCGCCACGTTCACTATAGGCGGCGGGCGGAAAGGCCATCCATTTCGGGACCCAGTTTTCGCATTTTTCGCGTCCGCTCGTGCCGTTCAGATGATCGCGGATAATGCGTTTCAGAACCTTACCCGGTTCCTTGGCATTGGCCTTCGCAACGATTTCGCCTGCGACCTCGGCGACAAGGCGGGTGAGTATGTCCCTGTCGCGAAGACATTCGAAAAAGGCGTCGTCGGCTTGCCAGACGGCGGCCATGTCGATGCCGATTTCCTGTCCGACGGCCTCGACGACGGCGCTGCCGCTTTCGAGCGTTTCGCCGATCACGATGGTCATGACGTCCATCACCGCGCGGTCGGGCAGTTCGAGAAGGCGCAGGAAAAGACCGACCAGCCCATGCGGATCGCCACTGCCGCCGGTAACGGTCGGTTCCTCGGCATCGAAGCCGATCAGCGCCAGAACCGCGCGGCGGCGCTCGTCGAACAGCGCCTCCGCAGCGCCGCTTTCGACGCTCTCGCGCACCGCATCGTTGCGGCAGCTCTGCGGCTCGGCGCGCACGCGCCAGAGATAGGAGCCGACAATCGCATGGGCGACCATGAGCCTCAAGGCGACCTTGGGGTGACCGATCAGCGCCGCGCGCACGGCGGCGTGACGATGAAGGTCGATATAGGTCTGGCACGTGCTGCTGATCTCGGCGCGGGCTGGCTTGGTTTCCTTGTCGATCGCCTCGCCGCGTTCGAGCCGCCGCGCCTCTTTCGTCGTCACATAGCCTTCGTGGAAGGCGACGTCGCCATTGCTACGCACCTCGATATAGATGCGCCCGCCCTTGCGCTTCGGGGCCTGTGCGAAGTCGTAGCGGTGGAAATAGTCACCGCGTGGGACGATCACGACATCGCTCCACCCATCGGCGAGATAGGCCTGCTTGCGTTCAAGGATCGCCTGTTCCTGCGCGCGCCAGAACATGTCGGCGTCGGCAAAATAGCGCTCGTCACCGAACAGGTCGGCGATGATCGCGAGGCCGCTCGCCTCGATGTCGAACAGCGCATGATCGACGTTGATCGATGCGCCGCCGAACAGCCATTCCTTCAATTGATGGCCGGTCGGGCAATAGCTGTTCGGGTCGTCATGAAGCGCAAGCCAAGATTTCTGCTGCGCCTTGCTTGCGAGGGTCAGATGGCGGACGGTCGCGGCATTGATTTCCTCCTTGCGGTAGAGGGTGCGGATGCGCGGCAAGAGATTGCCGAGCGCGAGGATGCGTTTCACACCCGCTTCGGGAATGCCGAAGGTCGCCGAAATATCGGTGACATCGCGGCCCTCGCGAACCAGCCGCGCGAAGGTTTCCCAGCGCGTCACCTCGTCGGGCGCGAGCCGCGCGATATTCTCGATCAGTGAGGCTTCGATGGCGGCGACATCATCGCCTTCGCCGAGAATGGCACAGGGCAGCGGTTCGCCGGGGAGGTCGCCGCGTTCCTCGGCGACCTGCCGCGCGGCGGTGAAACGCCGCGCGCCCGCGACGATTTCATAGGAGCCGGGAGAACAATTGGGCCGCACGATCAGCGGCACGAGAATGCCGCGCGCACGGATCGTCGGCAGGATGTCGGAGACGTCGGGCGGCTTCTTCGCATAGCGCATGTTGGCCTTGCTGATCGCCAGCTTGTCGGGGGCGATAAAGTCGAGTTTCATGATGCTCACCTTTCGATGGAAGGTGCCGGCCCGCCGCGACAATGGGAGGATGGCGGACCGGCAGGATATGCGGCGAAACGCGCCGCGCGTTATCCGCCGGATGGCGGAATCCCGTCGTCATTCGCCACGCTGGACGCGCGGCGAAGCCATGTTTCAGCGATGATGATCGACCCGGCGCGGCGCGACCATGCGGCCCATGTCGAAAGACTATGGACGCTCGCAAATCCGACATCGCGCTCGATACCGAGGCCGAAGGGCAAGCGGACGCCCGCCAGTTCGGACAGGCTGAAGCTTCCAAGTTCGGGAAAGCCGAAGCCCAAATCGGCAAGGCCGAACAAGGTGTCGCCATCGGCATGAAGTTCGGTCGCGAGCCATGTCGCCGCACCGACCGGATTGAAGAATTTGACCAGCGGAACCGGATCGGGTTCTGCCGTGCCGAATTGGAGGGCGTCATGATTCGCGGCGGCGTTGGCGCGCAGCGCGGCGTGAAGATCGGAGGTCAGGAGCATCATGCCGCGACCTCCCGCGGTTCGTCGATCCCGTCCGTTTCCGCATGGCGTGCGAGCAGCCAGTCGGCGGCCTTGCTCGCCGCGCTCGCGGCGCGGAAGATCGCGCGATTGTCTTCGCGCAAAACCTGAAGCCATGACGCCAGATAATCAGCGTGACGAACGGTCGGCTCGATGCCGAGGGTGGCGCAAAGAAAGGCGCTGCCGAGTTCGGCTACCAGCTCCTCGCGAGCATAATCCTTGGTGCCGAACGGGTTGAGGATTTTGCGCGCGAGCCGGGACTCGTGCCCGGTCGCGTGGGTCAGTTCGTGGAGCGCGGTGCGGTAATAATCGACCGGCTCGAAGAAGGCGGGCTGCGGCGGAAGCTGCACATAGTCGCGCGTGGGCACATAGAAGGCTTCATCGCCGCCAATGCGGACGGCGACCCCCGATGCCGCGATGATGGCTTCGGCAAGCGGCAGAATGTCGCAATCGCGGCACGGCTCCAAAAGTGCGGCTGGGTCTCCGACGAGGTCGGGCGGCAAGCCATCGCATTGCGCGACGTTGAAGACGGTGAAGCGTTTGAGGAAGGGAATGGCGCGCGCATCCTCGCCGGCTTCGCGCGCGCGATCTTTCTCGGCTTCGGGGGTGAAGCGGTCGGCATAGACGATGCTGGTTCCGCGCTCGCCCTTGCGGACATGCCCGCCCGCCGTCAGTGCTTGGCGGAAGGTGAGCCAGCCCTGTGTCGACCAGCCCTGATCGATCACCGCGCCCCACAGAATGAGGATATTGACGCCCGAATAGCTGCGTCTGGTGAGCGCATTGTGCGGAAGGCCAAGCGCCGCCGCGCCGCTGCTGCGCCACGGTTGGACCCAAGGAAAGCGGCCCTCTTCGAGCTCGGCGACGATGCGGCCGGTGACTTCGTCATAGAGGCTGGCGCGATCTTCGCTGGGCTTGGTCGTGCCAACCTCGCGGCGCGCACGGCGGTTGCTGGTCTGGCGCATGGCTATCCTCCCATCGCCGCCCCCAACCCTGCGCGGGCCTCCCCCGGAGTGGGGGTGAGCGGCGAAATGCGACCTGCCGGGCGCGGCCAGGAGGCGCGTTCGCACCTGCAAAGGCCGCAACGCATGTGGAGGAGCCGAGCCCGAAGGGCCGGCTTGCGGACGCGCCGGGCCGCGCCCAAGAGGGAGCGCCGCTCACCGCCACGACGGCGGGACGGCCGAAGGCAAACGCCGCCGCGCGGGTCACCCGCGCGGCGTCACCAGGCCGGAACCTATGGTTCCGGCGCAGCGGCAGCGATCATAGCCCGGACGGGGCGGGACGCATGAGCGGCCCGCCTTCGCTTGGTGCTCCCGCCAAGGGAGCCCTAGCGAAGCTGAGCGCGGTCACGCCGTCAGGCGCGAGCCGCCCGATTGCTGATCGTTACCGAAGAGCGACAGCCCGGCCCGCTTAGGTTCATCTGAAACGAAACAAAGCTGGCTTACTTCAGCCTATCGATCTCGCGTTGAAAAACTCAAAATGATGTTCGCATTGACGCGACGACCTATTTTCTGCTCGACCAACATCGTGATGGCGAATGTCCTGCCTACCGCTTAACCGACTTATCCTGCGGATATTTATCATCGATCGACCATCCGATCGACGTAGCCGCATTCATTTAGCAAACGGCATCGATGACGGCTCGTACGATGCTCGCCGTGCCTTTTCCTAAGGGCATGATCGGTTCGCGATCGTCCATGGCCTCCTTGATGCAATAATAAGCGGAGTGGCTGCTGCTCCGCCAAGCGAAGACGAAGAAGTCGGCATTTTTCGCAAGGCTCGCAAGCCTAGCCGTCGCCACAAGATCGGCATTGAGTATGACTTCAACACCGGGAAACATCGTCTCCAATTGGCTTTTGGCACGGCTTCCGGCCGCTTCGGTGAGAGTGTAAATACCAATAGTCTTGTCCGATAAATCGGGGAGCACGCCTTGGTCGTTCGCCTGCTCTTCAGCATCGATTGCGCCGAGCGCTTCGCGGTCGATCCCATAGTCCTGTGCGAGAATGCGGAATGCATGGCGTTCGTCCGCACGTAAGCGATGAGCAAATCCGATCGTCTTGCCGACGACGAGCAGGAAGAATTGCTGGCGTGCATTTTGGCAATCGACCGACGGCGCAGGTGCGAGGGCCAACGCTTCTGCGACATCCAGCGACCAGCCCACATGCGCTGGCGACCCCATGCGCTCTTCGACGTCGCTCAAAGTATCGAGGAGCGATAGATAATCAGCACTCGAAACGCCGGCTTCCAGAAGCTGGCCGAGCAGTTGAGACAGCAGGGCTAGGTCGATCGACGACAGGCCATCGTCCATCGCGACAAGCATGAAGAGCGTGTTGGCGATCGGCTTGACGCTCGGCAGCATGACTCCCTCGTCGCCGAGGAACGCAGCGTGAATCGAAGGGATTGCATTCCGCACGATCGCCGATCTGTCGCCGCCCACGTTTCCGATCCTGTCGGCGAACTGCTGCGCCCGTTCCGGGGCGCTGCGAATCGCATCCGCATCCCAGGTCACAGCCGCGTCGGCAGGCAGGGTGCTGGCTGTGCCCTCCCGTAGCCCGGCAGCCCAATCGAGCCACCCGCTGGCCGCGTCCGGGACGCTCGCCAATGCCGGCTCAACACCGGCAGGGCTCCCCAAATCCCTCTCGACCGGCAACGCGTCTGCCACCGGGACAACCTCAACCTCAATGGATGGCGGCGAGACCTGCAAAGCCTCATATTTGGCACGGTTTGCTAACGATAATTCTTCGACAAGCTGTCCGGTTTTCTCGACCGTGGCCACGACCTTGTCGATGGCCTCCTGCGTGCGCACGAAGGAGGCACAGTGGATCAGACGGGTGATCGTCCTTTTGCTCTGCGGGAGCGCAAGATAGAGTTCAATGGCGCGATCGAAATTACCGTCATCGAAAGCTTCGTCGGCGGCGTCGATACTCGGCGCCTCGCTCGCGGCGGAAGGGATGGAGATCAGTTCGGCAATAGTACCGGCAACACGCGCGGAATCGGGCAGCAGCGCAGCGAGCTCGGCAATGATTTGCGGGCTGGGCTTCGGGCGGCTTCGCTCGAACAGCAGAAATGCCTTCACTGCGCGCGGCGTCCGAACGCCCCGGCGCGAAGCAAACAGCCGCGGATAACGACTGCCAATCTGTTCGACAAAGGTCGCGAGAAGTTCGTCGCTACTGCCGCTGGCTTCAGGAAGATCGAGATGTGTCCGATACAGCGCCTCGATTAGATCGGCGATAATCTGCGGCGGAAGAACCAACTCGGAGAGCGTCTTGATCAGCCAATGATCATGAGCGATTTGCGGCCATAATCCGAGGCCGGCGCGCATCCGCACATCCAGGAAGCGCAGATTTTCTTCGTTGAGGCGCGCGCTTTGCTTCAACTCGTCCAGCAATACCTGCGCCTGAGCCTGATCCTGGACAAGCAGCGCGCGATCAAACTCCGATCGAATGGCCCCGACCGGGCGGCGTTCAATCTTCTTGCGCCGCGTCCGTCCCGCAAGGAGAGTTGCCAGCGCGCGCAGATCATTGGCGATCCGTTGGTTCGCCGCTTCGTCGGCGCCCGCAAAACGAAAGACGGGCGTACCGAAAGCGCTCCCGAGTGCCGCGGCCATCGGGTCTGCGGCGGCGGGCGAGGTTCGGTCGAAATGCTCGAACCATGCCCGCCCGAACCATGCGTTCAGCAGGCGCTCGAGTTCCCCGGTCCGCTCTTGATCGCGGGCCGCAGCATACCAGCCGGTTATTTTACCGTCCCGAACGAACGGAAGAATTATTGGGGCAATCTGCTCATAGTCGCCGAGCAGTCTGAGCCATGGATCGACAGATTCGGCAATCCCGGACGGGATGCTCCCAGCCGAGAGGGTTACCCAGTCGAGGCCGTTCGGCGCCGCAAAGAAGCGCGAGAGCCAAGGGGCATGGTCAGGGCCGACCTCAGGCATCACCGGCCAAATATGATTCAAAGGCGATCCGTGCCTGGGCGACGGTCTGCCGCGTCGTATCGTAGACGACGTGTTCGTCGTTAAGTTCAAGCCCGTTATAAGTGATGTTCATCGATCCGGTCAGCAATCCGCGGGAAAATAGCAAACCCTTCGTATGAAGGAGTTGACGGCGAACAATCACGAGCTTGTCTCCGACGCCCGCTTCCTGCGCACCTGTCTCGAGCGCCGTCAGCAGCGAGTCATTATGCCCGTCAAAACTCGTCGCGATGCCGAGCGGCGTTCCCCGGGACATGAGATAAACCAACAGTTCAACCAAGCGAACCTCGCGTTCACCCCAATCGGGATTAAGCGCGGAGAAGCCTGCCGCTCGATTGTCGAGAAGGATGACGTTGCTGATCCAGGGGCTGACCAGCCAGGCGCGCTCGTCGCCCGGCGACAGGAGCTCGGACAACAGCATCTGCTGAAGCAACTCGCGGATCAGATTGTGGCTGGTGCTCGCACTCTTGAAAATGCGGCGCGTGGCAAAACTCATTGCAGCGCCTCCGCAATGTCGATGTCGGCCTCGAGATTCCCGCCAACGCGGCGGATTGCCTGGGTCCGTGCAAATACCGAGAGGTAATCCGCTTCGACAGGGTTGGTCGCGAGGAAGGTAAGCGCTTCCGCCATCCGGTCGCTTTGCGCCAGTGCGCAAACGAGGGTAGCGGCGCCGGTCCGTGCCAATTGATCGAGGCATCGCTCGCGCCAGGTCGGGTTATCCAGGTCAATGGTTGCCGTGCCCTCGGGAAGGAAGGCCCGAACAAGCAATGTTTCGGGCGCCGGCAAATCGCTGAATGTCGAGTAAAGGGCGAGGCCCGCCTGGCGAATGTAGGAACCCCGCGGCCAAAGCAGACCATATATAACGCTGAACCGCCATTGGTCGGGGTTGATCGTAGGCGTATCGATACCCGCAGCACCAAGCGCTTGATCGAGATCACTGTTTCGCGAGAGCCTATAGGCGATCACGCGCGCGTCAAGTTCGACGCCAAGTCGGGCTTCCTCTCCGTCCCAGAGCAGCAAAGCATCACGCAGGAAACGATCGCTTTCAGCGCTCGACCCCGGTCGCAAAACGCGATTGCTGAGCGCCACCATAAAGGCGTGCGACGTCACATAGCCCTGTTCCGCAATCAGGTGGCGAAGCGCGGTAAAGGCGCGGTGGGTGGCTTCGGCACCCGACGCTCTTCGCATCGCCTGGAGCGCCTCGGCGAAAGGATCCTCCGGGGCGGCCAAAACAGCATCGTTTACGAAGCGCTTCAACTGGAAATCGCTCAGCGCAAAGTCGTTGTCGCGAAGGGCTGAGCTCATCAATGCGTAGAAACGGCGCGGATCCTCGGCATATACGCGCTGAATCTCCTCGATGTGGCCATTCCCGCCGGGCGACATCTCGCTAATCCACAATTCGCTCGCCTGATCCTGGGATATATCTTCGCCGTCGCGCGGCCCCGCGTGGATGTCGACCACCAGTTCGTCGGTATCTACCTCCGGGCAGAGGCTCTCAATCGCATGAATCAAGGCGGCGGCGATCGTCGCTGTGAAGCGTTCGCGCAACCAGCCTTCCGATTCCTCCCCCAGCGGTTCGTAAAGGCCATGTCCCAATGCCAGAAGGTTGCGTACGACGTCGGGGTTCGCGAGATAGGCCGCAAGATCCTGGCGGAGGCGGTCTTGGGCGTTCCCTTGCGCGCTGGCGTCGTCGACGATTTGCGACTGGAAGAGAAAATTGAGGGTCTGGTCGAGATCGAGATCGGCGCTTCCCCCGGCGAGATTTGCCGCCGCTTGGCGGAGGTCGATCGATTTAGCGACCGCCTCATTGGTCAAGGTTGTCAGAAGCAATTGCGCAAGCCAATCGCGAGCAAATATATTATCGATCCCATCGAGCAGCGGACCGTGCCGCGCTTGGTGATAGAAATAGGCTGTGCGCATCGCTCGCGCGAGTTCGTCGACGCGACCATCGAGATTTTCCCATATGCGGTCAGGCAACGCCAAACGCATACAAAGGGCATCGACCGCGATTGTAAATCCAAGTCCGACCCGTTCGCCTCCAGACTCGAAGTAAAATTCCTTAACTGCCGAAGTTCCGTCCTGGAAAAGGATATTCGCATCACTGCCGAGTGCGACGCGCCGCGTTTCGATCGGACAATGGCCTTGGTGTGTGAAAAATTCCATGGACCGGACATGGTCGGACCATCCGTTTCCAGCAGGTGGCGCAAAAGCCAGTCCGTGCGTGCGCGCGATCAATTGGTTCCGCCACCGCAGCCGCGAATTCGAACTGTCTAGGACGTTGGATGGCGGAAGTGACACGCGAAAACTCCGGGGGCGAAGCACTTGCACTTCGGCAACACCACCGCCGCTCTCGATAGGCCAGCGACCGAGCACTTCGCCCGATGCAAAATCGCCAACGGAAACGGCCTGTTCCCGCATCGCATCGAGTTCGGGTGCAATCCAATGTCGTTCGCGTTCATGGCGCAGACCGAAGCGCCGGGAAACCCGGCCGGGAGAGAATTCGCGCAGCGCTTGGCCGATCGGCATCACCATATTTTCGGGCTCGGCAGAACCGGGCGACGGCGGAAGCGTGATTTGTACCTCAGGCAAATTCAGACTCGTGAACAAATTTGCCGGCGCGAATTCGGGTAGCGGAGCATTGTTCAGCCAATAATCGCCACCGACTTCGCCGGACCAGCGCCAGTTGGTCTCGAGCCGGCGTACAGCGGTCGGCAACACTTCGGTGAGCAAGGGGCGAGGTTGCTCCCAAAGAAGCAGTTGAACATCCTCGATCTTTAACCGCAGCGATTTGGCGAGAAACTCGGCATAACGATCTTGCTCGGCGGGCTGCACGATGATCCGGCGGAGAGTCTGTGCCAGTTGGGTCTGCCGATTTCTATCGGTCGCGCGGTCGCTTGGCTTGGCCAAATCGTGCCAGACGCTGTGTCGGTTCGTCGTATCCGCTGCCGCGAGATAGTCGAGGGTCGCATATACCGCTTGAATGCGCTGTATGTAGCGATTTGTGGTCGGAAGCGACCGCACCGGCAGTTCGGGATCGAAAAGTAAATCATAGCCCTGATAGGCGATGCGATCGCGGCCATAATCCGAGAGGATTGCGACCGTCCAGGGCCGCATCCTTCGCAAACGTCCCGCTCGCCCTTTGCGTTGCAGGAACTGGGCGACGTCACGCGGTGCCTTGTGCTGGATGACCGCTCCGACCCGAGGGTCGTTAAAGCCCACCTCGAGCGCGGCCGTGGCCACAATAATGTCGAGATTATTGCCGACGCCTGGATCCATCGACATGACCCGGCCCACCGATTTTCGATCTTGCTGCTGGAGCGTATGACCGATCCGGGTCACTGCATCCCAGTCCTGACCGTCGAGCTTGCGGCTCTCGACCGTAGAGGGAAACCGCAAGGTCGCGAGGCCCCCCGTCGGCTTGCGACGCATATCCGGAGCGCCGCGTCGGTCCCGCCCTTCCGCATCGAGCATCGCAAAATACATACGATTGGTCACATCGATGTCGTCGGTAAACAGGAAGAGGCGCTCACCAACAACGCCTTCGCTTCTACGGCTTGCCGGGTCATCGAGAATCCGGGACAAGAGCATTGCCGTCTGGATCGAAGTCGAGAGCAAGGCCGTCCGTGAGACAGGGTCGCCGCGCAGGGCGAGCATATATTCGGCGCCTTCGGAAATCATGTCAGCGCGCGATGGCGTGACCTCGGCGCACGCGGCCTCAGAAAGCCCGGTGAGACGGGCGAAGAAACGCGCGCCATCTTTCAGCGTCGCAGAAAGTCCGACGAAAGATACGGGGCGCCTGAGCAACCAGCGCCAACGGCGGATAAGATAGGCCACCTGCGCACCGGAAGTGCCAGCATAAGTGTGTACTTCGTCGAGTAGCATCAGTTCGGCAGGGCGTGCAGCACGGTCACCCACACCAAAAAGATGCCGATAGCGACCATCGCCGATCCGCTGGTTCAACATCTCGGTGGTCGTGAAAAGAATGTCCGGACTTTCCCGCACAAGCCTTTCACGCGTCAGAATGACCTCATCGCTCTCGATCGTCGCGTCACAGGTCAGGCAGCAGAGACGCTCGCGTTTCTCTGCCCGATCGGCGTCGAGCCAGACCATGTCGCCCAGACAATGCTCCGTCGGGCACCGGATAAAATCGCACCGCAACCCCCCGCTGATCTGTTGCCATCCGGTCTTGGTATTATGGGCGAATACCGCGCTATGCGGCGTCGGACCGAAAAATGTGCCGATCAGGATCTTGCGTCGACCCTTTGCGCTCAAGCTCGCGTCCAGACGGCGCGCCTGCGAATATACCTCGGCGAATTGATCCTTGAGCAATTCGTTGCGCGGATAAAGAGCCAGGACTTTCACCCAGCGCACTGTAGCCGGATCTGTTTCGATATGCGCCGCAACACGCGCCAGCGCGGGCAGATAGAAAGCAAGCGTCTTGCCGCTACCGGTGCCGGCGCTTACCAATGTCCCGGAAGATCGGCCGTTGAAACCGGCGAGGATCCGCGCTGTCGCCTTGACCTGAAAATCGGCGAGCGCAAAATCGGAGCCGTAGCTGCTGACCAGCGCAGCAAGTGCGCCGCGAACAGCCTTGTTATCGGTCGCTTCATTAACAACGCGCACCGCATCAGCGGCCAGCTTGTCTCGTTTCGGATAACTTCGGCGGCGCCACAAGAAGCGGAAATCGGCAACGAGCGTCGGGGCGGTCTGCCAAAGGATCGGTCCGGCATGTTTCGGAAAAAGTTGGCGCAAACGAAAGCTCAACCGTACGGCCTCGGCCATTCTAGACCTGTAGCGCGCCTCATTATCGTCGCCGACATTCAGGATTAGTGCGCGCGCGATTAGTGCCGCGATAACTTCGCCGGCCCCAAGATATGAAACATTCCGGCCGACAACCGGGTCGTCGAGAAATTCGTCGATGATGCCGTGAAGCTCCGCAGGAGCAACATGGCTATCGACCAATCCCCAACTCAACAGGCGCGCTTCCATTTGCTCGACAGCGTCGAGCACCGCCATTAGCAAGCCTTCGTCACCCTCCATCACGCGGCGACAATGCGATAGGAATCGAAGGCGTCATTGTCCTTGAGCCACGCGATGACGCCGGGCGTCAGCAGCGTCAGCGCAGCACCTCTCGCTTGGACGGCTTCTAGGAACTTCTTCACATCGTCCGGCACTGCAAAATCGAATTCGCCGGCGATGGTCTTCAAATCGGAGGCCAGTTGGAGCACGGCGACGATCTCCGCTGTGCTCGAAGGCATCGTCTCAAAGGCCATACGGAACGCTTGATGCTTGCTCTCATAACGAGTGAGCGCGCTGTTGTTCTGATCGGTTCCGGCAATCCGACTGCGAACTACTGCAGGCGCGTCACCAGTAAAAATGACGCCGCGATACGCCTTCCACGCTACCTTGGCATCCTTAGCAAGCTCGGTTGCGGCGGCTACGAGGTCGCGTGTGAGCGTCGTCCATGACTTGCCGACCTTGAGCGTGCCCGATCTCGGATCCTGCACGAATTTGTCTCGCAAAGCAGCGGCGCGCGCGCGCGCTGCGGAGAGCGACGCGGGAGTTTCGGTCACTACGCCCGCCTTGGCGAGAACGCGGGACTGCACCAAACTCCGTTCGAGCTCCTCGACATCCTCGGCGAGTTCACGGCGAAGGTCGGTGAGCAATGCGGTTTCCTGGACGTTGGAACCCATCGCATCGAGCGTTTCGAGCTGCTCGCGCAGCGCCGCGGCACGGAGTGGAAGAGCGGCACTCATTGTGTATCTCCAAGGGTTGTCGTATCCGCAGCAACGCGATCGAATAGTGCGATGATGTCTGTTGCGACAATCATCGGATCCGACTGGCGCCGCGCTTCCATCTGTTTTTCGACGCGTGGCGTCCCGAGCGACACAAGCGCCTCGGTATCCTTCAGGAAACCGAGAGTGCGTTGGATAAGACCGAGATCGATGACACCGAGCGCGTTCAACAATCTAGGTAATTGGTCACGCTCCGCTTCGCTGACCATTGCAGCCGCATTGACTAGTTCGGCATAAGGACTCGTCTGAAACTCGGTGAGATTCCGCCCGAACCGCGCGACATCGAAATTGGCTTGGCTCGGCCAGCATTGAGTTTTCTGCAAGAGATGGACAATGGTTTTAAGGTCGGCAACGAATGCATTTTTGTCGAGCTTCTCGTCGTCTAGGAAGTCGCCGACCTCGTCCCGGAATTGCCGCAATAACGCGATCACCGGTTGCACGCGGGCCCAGATGCGGTCTTCGCTTAGCGAAGGCAGAAACATCCGAATATCTTCGGAGACAGCGTCCGGTAGCGTTGCGCGTTCTTCGGGTGGCAACTGCAGCGCATCATAGATACGAACGAGATCGATAGCAAAAGGCGTACGACCATTGCCCTGATAGCTTGCCGAGCGGTCGCGCAGAGCGTCCTGCAAGAGTTTGCGAATATCACGTCCGCTGCTTCCATTGAGTGCATGCGTGCGCAATTGATCCCATTGCGGTTCGACACTCGAGCCATCGAACGACGCGGGTTGGTCAAAAAGCGCGGCCAGCATCGCCTGCGGTCCCGCGATGCGAACGGGCGGTTGCATACCGGCGATCCGGGCCTGCGTAAGCAACGCATTGCCAAGGAAATATCCCGCAGCCTTCGCGTCGGCTATCAGCATCGGTTCCAGTTGCCGGCGAAGGTCATCGACGATTTGCATCGCGGCGACATAATCGTCATCACCTTCGGGATAGTCCCAACCGCTCCCATGATGCTGGTAGCGCAACGCACCGAACATACCCTGCCGCATTGTCCCATCTTCGTCGCGATAATCGGTACAGACCGTTAATTCGCGCCCGCCTGTAGGATTATTGCTGGCACCGGCGATAGCGATCCAGCGGCCGCTGACCTCGACTTCAGGAATACGAAGTCCCGATCCGTCGATGGACTTTTGCAACAGCTCAGCCAATGCATTGCGGATCGCACGCGCATCGGCCTGAATGAGTGGCTCGCCTGTCGCCCAGCGGTCGAGTTTTCCGACCCATGCCGCGATTTTCGGGTCTACCGGGTCTTCCCCAGAAGCTTGATCCACCACTGCAGTCCCGCTGCTTGTAGTCGGCGTATCTGGAGTCGCGGACGGAGGCGTCTCGACCTTCTTGACGAATTTGACGTTCGTAAGATCTTCCGGCGTCGGTACGCCGAAGGTACGAAAAACGAGAGGCTGGACGTGCGCCAGCGTTTTCGCATCAGGAGCATTACCGCCCCACATCACGAGTGTGCTCTGCAGGCGCCGCTTTTCCGGATCGGGGATGCTCAATTGCCGGACGAGATTGGCCAAATATCCGTTGGGCTGGAGCCCGTGATATGCGGCCGGCGGAAATTCGCCCCGTATATAGCTATCGCGATCGAGCAACGTATTTCTCAGTATCTCGTTGATCACGCGACGCGGGTTGAATGTGAGTTTTGCGTTTTCGAGAAGATGATGCTCGACAAGGCGCTCGATGGCGGCGCGATTGAACGGGAACAGGGGAAACCCGGCCTCGGACTGGCCGAATGCTTCAAGAGCGGCCGCCTCCTCCTCTGATCGGGCATCGTCATGCCAGATCGGCAGCCAACCGGCCTGTGCGTGCGCCGATCGATTCCGGCTGAAGCGTTCTTTCAATCCCTCCTCGCCCCAGCGGGCGGCATTGAGATAGGCTCCGACCATCTCGACCACGGCCGCCTTCGTCTCGGCCTCGCTCTGCGGCGCGTTTCCGATCATCCATACGCGCTGCGCGCGCGTCAAAATGGTTTCGCGTGAGGTGAGATAACCATCGGTTAGTGCCAGCGCTGTCCGCATCGTGGCATAGACCTGCTTTCCATCGCGCGTGCCTTCTTGAATGCACACATTCAGCAGGGCCTCCTGGATACCGGAGAGAGCCGCGAAGTCTTCGACGAGGAGTACCAATTCCTTGCCGTCTTCCAAAAGCGACTCGCGGACCCCCAGAATGATATCCTGCAGCGTCAGCCCGCCGCTGCTCTGCTCGAGCCGGAACACATGACTGATAGCGCGGTCCACCACCGAATTGAGAAGCTTCGCAATGGGCTCGCGCCGGGTGGCATCGGCGACAGCAATTTGCGAGAGATAATAGTTGCGGACGGGAAAGGCAGCCTCCGAAATATCGCAGCTTTCGGGAACGAGAAGATCATCGCCGAAAAATTGCGTATCCGTTTCGCCGCCGATGCTTTCTTCATCGCGCCCTTTGATTGCGCGGGAAATGATCCGATTGAAGACGGTGTCTGCATAATGTTCATGAAGAACAGCGTCCCGAAAAAGCTTGGGCAGTTGCTCGGCATGCCCGATGAGCGAACGAAGTTCTGCGCCCCGACTGGCATCCTCCGAAACTTGCGCACGCATTTCCTTCGCGCGGTCTGCCAAGGCATTCTGTAGTTCGGCGATGAATCTGACGATGATCTGCGAGGCGTTCACTTCAGCGACCGCCTTGCTCAGCTCATCGCGCGGTTTGGCGTAACGGGGGTTGTTCTTGAGGGGCTCCAGGATGAGTTCGACGACCTTGCGCAAACTCGCACTCTTCGGAATTCGAATAACGAGCAAATCTTTATAACGTTTGGACCGTTGCAACTGCGCATCGAGCCAGCGGATGACGTGCGATTTTCCGACGCCCGATGGTCCGGTGATTGGGCACAAGATATAGCCCGCCGGGACATCCTCGCTAAGGAAAGCATCCAGCAATTGTTTCTCGGAAACCACCGTCTCGCGGTTTGTGACCGCAGCGCGTGCGACAAGCGGAGTTGGCTGATGCACGGCGAGGAGAACCGAGACATCGGCTGTCTCCGCCTCATTCTTGACGCACGCGTTCACGGCATCGGCGCTAGGCCAATAAGCTTCGAGCATTACCGGACCTTCTTCGCGACAAAATTGATATGGCTGACGTCGCGCCATCGCTTCCCGGCGCGCCCCGTCAGCGAGATTCCTTCGCCGGCGTCGCTTCTTTGCTCGAGTTTGAGCGATCCTTCGCGATCAAGGCGCTGCAGAGCGCGAGACAATGATGTCGAAACGCTGCCTTCATTTGGTCTTGGCCAAATCCCGTCCTTCAGTGCCGCTTCCACCTCCCGACGATATTTGCCCCCATCAAGGATTGGGACGGCTTCAGACAAGCGACCGACGAATTCACCCGCGAGCAAAATTTTGGCGCTTCCGAAAATATCAGGCAGCGTATCCCGAACGGCTTCGGTCGGGTCGATGTTCCAACTGCCTGCATCGCGCGCGAATCCGAGATAGGGCATCCAGGCCCGCAACCCGTTCCACCGCGTATCATTTTGTATGATC
Source organism: Sphingopyxis granuli NBRC 100800 (assembly GCF_001591045.1). Lineage (GTDB taxonomy): Bacteria > Pseudomonadota > Alphaproteobacteria > Sphingomonadales > Sphingomonadaceae > Sphingopyxis > Sphingopyxis granuli. Next base: position 63,094 of record NZ_BCUA01000006.1, read on the forward strand.
GTCGTGGTTCTGGGATCGGCGATCTGGCGCGCTGCGAGGCTTTCCCATCCAGCTACAGTAGAGGGCATGGCGTACACATCCTGTGCGAGCATCCACGCCGCCCCCCTAGAGAAATCAGCGCTTTGGGCACCTTCCGCGTCCCAGAAGCGGGCATTATTTTCCTCTTTCAATACGAGCCTCCGCGCCACATCGGGCAATCGCGCCTCGGCGACATCGGGTTTTGTGCCGAGGATGGCGCGATAAGGCTCCGCGATAGCGAAAGTATCTTTACCGACTTCGAAAAGCCCGAGCGAAGTCCAGCGAGTCAACGTGCGCCCCAAATGCCCTGCATCGAACGAATCTATCATGCTCCCGCAAGCGGCCAGAAGCTGCTCGGTGTCGCGCGGCGAAAAGCGGACGGCCGCTCTCACCAGGATAATCAGAACATTGTAAAGCCCGTCGCTCGGACGGTTCAGGATGGTCACGATCGGGCTCCGCGCAGAAACTGCTCTTGGGTCAAAATATTGGATCCGGTATCGCCTAGGTGCCTCAGAGGATGATCGGGATCCGAGGCCGTGCGCGACGCAAGAACTACGTGGACCGGTTTGCGAAGGTCAAGCAGAGCGCGATCGATGTCGAGCGTGTCGAAAATAGTTGCCCGCGGCAATTGGTACATCGATCCGCACCGCCTTTCTTCCGCGATGTCCTGCAGAAAGATCATGCCGCCGGGAACGCGTTGATGCAGCGTCGCGTAACGGGGTTCCTTTGCGCGAAAACTCGCCGGAAGGCAGAGTTCGCGAATACCGAAGGTCGAGACCAAAGCTTCGACAACGGGGTAGATCGATTTCGCGTCCAAGGGCCCCGGAAACAGAAGATAGACGGGTGACGAAAGGTCGAGATGCCTGAACCGCTGGGTCCAGGTCGCCGCATCAAAGGGCCACAGCCCTTCAATCCCGGTTGCGGTCGGTTCTGCATAGCCCTGAACCGGACCTCCAATCGCACGATCTGCAGGACATCCACCGCACGCCCGCGACACGATGATTGTCCGGCCCGGCTCATGATTGCGGTATAGCCGTTCGAGCAGAGCCGAGAACTCGTGCGAAGCGGAAAGCATTTCTTCGAGCAGGTCCTGGCCGGCATTGGATGATTTGAAGGCGCGCGTTCTTTCGGCCCCAAGGTCGCGTACAAATATCTCCTTCGTACGATGGCCGGGTTGACTGAGCCGGATAACCGTATGCCGAAAGTATTCGGCCCAATCATCCTCGTTGTCGGCGTCGAAGCCCCCGCCCGCTGCGCTTTCGAGATCGGCGAACCGCGCAGGTGACTGAGATTCAAGTTCGAGCATCTTTGCCCGGGCCATCATGATCAGCGTCCGCATATTCCAGGCCTGGTTATAGTCCGATTCCTGACGGAGTCGGTCCGGCACGGTTCCGAGGTCGATTTCACAGAGCATCCCATAATCGTCGAGTTTGTCGGCACTGTCATACATGGCCGCCCAACGCTCGAAAGCGAGATCGTCGCTGATCAGCGACGGCGCTGCGATTCCTTTGGCAACCTCGATATCTTTCTGAGAATAGATAAGGAACGATCCCGAACGACAACCGTCGCGGCCGCCGCGCCCGACCTCTTGGTAAAAGCGATCAAGCGTTTCCGGAACCGCCGCGTGGACAATTGTGCGAACATCGCGCTTATCAATGCCCACACCGAAGGCCGATGTGGCGACCATTCCGTCGAGTTTGTTCTCTGCCCACGCGGTGATTGCGGCCACACGCTCGGCATGCGGCGTATTGCCATGGAAGCTGGCGACGCGCTCATAGCCTTCGGCTTTGAGAATTCTCAGCCAGTCATCTGCGTCGTTCCGCTTGGTTACATAGAGGATGAAGGGCCGAGGCGCGTACCGCAAAATCTCAAGTACCTTGCGCCGTTTGGACAAGATGTCGTCGTCACGATAGACCCAATATTGCGGCTCGGGTCGCAAATAGATCGACGCCATCATCTGGACGCTTCTTGCCGGACCGAACAGGGCGTCGATCGTTTCGATGGTGTCCGGCGCCAGTGTCCCCGACATCAAAATGGTCCGGAAAGGCGTCGTGGGGCACGCAGCGAGCAAGCCGCGCCGTACGCCAGCGAGCATTTGAAATGCCGGTCGGAACCCATCGCCCCACTGGCTGACGAGATGCGCTTCGTCGATGACGAGATACGAGAGCAGGTTGAACCGGGCGGCATCATAGAGGGCCGGCAGGAGCGCGCCGACTACGGCTTCCGGCGAACAATAGAGAACGCCTTGCGTACCTCCTCGAATTGCCGATTTGATGGCGTCCCGCATTTCGGAAGAGAGGCCCGCGTGCCATGCAATTTGCGGGATAGGCCGTCCCGGAAAACGCTTGCGCAACAACTCGGTCATTTGCCGAGCCTGATCCAGAACGAGCGCGGTCGTCGGAACCACACACAGCACAAGGCCCGATTCCAGTCCGCGCGCCAAAACCGGAGCCTGCGCAACGAAGCTTTTGCCTGAACCGGTCGGCAATCCGACAATCAATGTTTCGCCAGGCGGTAAAACCAAAGCGCTGCGTACGGCCTCGCGCTGACCTGGAGAAACATAGTGGGAGAAGCCACTCGCTTCACCCAGAAAAGGATCGATCTCGCGTTGCCGATCATTGCGAACGTTCGTCTCAGCAAATATTTCTTCGAAAACAGGCTGGTCGGACGACGCTAACCATTCAGGCCGCCAGGGTTGGGCGTCAATGAGCCCGAAACCGCTTTGCTCGCTGTGTAGCCGAATGCCATATTGTCGCCAAAGCTGCGCCTGCGGCCAGTCGCTGGACGTCGGAACGCGAAGGTGGGTTGTGCTGCCCGAACGCTGGGACTCTCTGCGAAGCACATGACGGAGGAGAGCAATCAGGTCACATTTGCAGACAAGGCGACCCGCCTTTTGAGACTGGACAAGTATCTGAAGAATTCGTTCGAAGATGCCATCTCCGTCGGGGGAGGCCTGAGGTAAAATGTAGCCGTGCAAATCGGCGATCGCGTCTTCAAGAGCCGAGAAATCGAACGGCGCTGTCATAGTCCACCCATTAGGCGATCGGTCGCAGCAGCGCTCCCTGCCATGAAGACCGCGCCGATTGTTTCGAGACGCACTTGCGGGCGAAGAATACCCTCGCGGGTTGCCACCGCAATGGCGCGTTCAAGCTCAAGTGGCGCGCCGTCCGCCGATGGATCCTGCCCAACACGGACCTCAAGCTGCGATATCCGTCCATAGTCAATCGTTGCAGCCTCGGCTGCGGCCGCGTTCAGTCGCGTGATGAAGTCCGTGTCTTCACGCAAACATTCTTCTGCGCTCGCTCGGCCCTGAGCGCAAAATTCACTCCAATAGGCAAGACAGTCGATCTGCAAGCTCCGCACGCGCCGCCATCTGCGGGCATTGATGTTGATGTCTCGCCCTTGGTCGCCACCGGGATCATAGGGTCGCCCGAGCATCGCGCGCAATTCGCCCTGCGGAACAGGTCTAAGGCTGCTGTCGAGCCAGATGGTCTGGAAGGACGGTGCGAGAGCAAGGTCGCCCCGTCGACGCAGTGCCGCACGCGCAGCGGCGCTATCGCTTCCATGTGCGCCGAGCACTGCATAGACAGCTTCGAGATCCACCTCCGCGAGAAAGTCAAAGCGTAAAAACACATCTGCGACCTGATCGGCGACATATCGAGAGTCTTCGCGCCATAGGGCAAAGGAACGCCCGCGATCGTCAGAGTCTGTGATAGCGCCGATACCAGCCAAAAATGGTTCGCCATATCGAAGCAAGCGCACACCGGCCTCGCGTCCATAGCGGCTGAGCACCGCGCGGCGTTGAAAACTGAAGGGGACAGATTTGATTGAACGTCCGGATCGGGAATCTTTGATCAAATCGAGCGAATTCGAGCAATGATCCAAAAACAGTGGAAGCGGTAGAAGGGTATGGCCTCGTTCCGTCGCATATACGTAGCGGAAAGGGGACGCTTTGGGATCAGCAATCGGATTCGCGCTCGTCAGACGGCCGAACATCAAAGTCTGTTCGAGCCACAATGTCGTATCATCGGCAATCTGACGCCAGTCATCGTCTACATCGCATAACAGGTCTGTGAGATCCGACGGCGGAGTGCCAAGCGCATCGAGTGCATCTTGTTGGTCGATCGCCTTGAGTTCTTTCTCGATGCGCCCCCCATCACCGGCATCCGCATCGACCAACTTTTCAAGCGCCTCATAACCCTCGTCAAACAAGAGAGCCGGAAGGTTACGAACCGTAGCGTCGATCAGATATTGAAGGCTGGCGACGGAGCGGTCGAAAATTTTGAGCGCGCCGTCCAGATACTTTGTCCAGACCTCCTCAAGCGGATCATCTTCACATAAGAGCAGGATCGACCGTACAGACTCTCCAGAGCCATATCGATCCACCCGTCCGAGACGTTGCTCCAATCGATTAGGGTTAAGCGGTGTATCATAATGCACTACGACTTTCCGACCGCCTTGGAGATTGAGACCTTCTTCCGCCCGGCGATCGCACACTAGAATGCGATGATCCGGGTGTAGGTTGAACAAGTCCCAGCCATTATCCTGGGGATCGTGCCGATCGACCGGGCACCGCATGGTGGAACGCAGATGGTCTGCAAGCGCATTGGCGGTCGAGCTATCGCTGCAGAAGACGACACATTTGCACCCTTGCTCGAGCATTGAGTCCATAGCGGCGACCATCGCCCGCGCGCGATCCTCGAACAGACCGTCTCGCTCCAGGGTCCGCGCGATCGCTGTGAAGCGGTCAATATTTCCTACTGCTTCGGGACGACGCGCAAGAAAGCCAACCATGCCGGCCCCCGACACAGCATATTGTGACGCGCGATCGAGTACCTGCGAAAAGGCGACGTGGCGCCGCTTGCCATTTTCGCCTGGTTCATCTCCCAAGGCGATCGCCTCCGCGAATTTCCAATCCTCCACCGCCGCGGTCAGTGCGCGGCGATCCGCGCTCCGGTAGCGATGGACAACAGCACCGGCTCGGTTCGGGGTCAGGCCGACAACATTTCGGCGGCGGTGCCGGAGAATTCGCCGATTGAGTCGGTAGACCTCGCTCAGATGTGCACGCGTTTTACCGATAGCCTCGATCAGCGCCGGATCCCCTTCGTCCGGCATCTGCTCGACGATGGCCCGCAACGCTGCGACATGTGCCTGCAGCAAACCGTCATCAGGAAAGAGTTCCACCAGAGCGTCAAGCATATGGTCGAGATAGAGTGCGTTTTCAGGCACGAGGCCCGCTACGATTTCGGCGAGCGGTTGGCGCGCCAAGATCTTTGCCTGGAATGCTTCGATGCTATCGAGGGGGTAATTCGCCGGATCCAATATGTGCAGCATGGCGAGGAAGCCACGTTCATTGTGCAGAACAGGCGTAGCTGACAACAGCAGGACCCGCTCGATCGATGCCGCCGCTGCAGCGATCTTGGTATAAATTCCGGCGCCAGCATCCCGACCAATGAGATGATGCGCCTCGTCGACGACCAGCATCACGGCGCGCGAAAACAAAGGTTCACAAGCGTCGACCCCACTCATCGAAACGATATGAATCGATTTACCGAGAAGGTCGCCAAGCAGAAATTTTTCGCTGAGTTCGCTGCGCCATTGCAGGACAAGCGCATCGGGTACGACGATCAGGATTGTTACGTCGTTTCCACAATCGAGCACGCACTGCCGGATCAAGATGCCAGCCTCGATCGTCTTTCCCAAGCCGACTTCATCGGCAAGAAGATATCGTTGGACGGGATCCTGCAGTATCCGCCGTACCACCTCAATCTGGTGACTTTCCAACTCGATCGCGGAAGACAGCAGGGCCGACATGCCTAGCGATGCAGCACGTTGGGCTAACTGACTACGCCTAAATGCGCTGCGACCGTCAGAAAAGCGGGGGCTTTCGTTGATGTGATTGGCGAGAAACGGTGTTGGGTCGGTAATCGGTCTCGCCCAACGGGTAAACACGTCGACCACGTTCAGATGCTTGGTGGCCTTGTTAGGAAACTGGACCAATTGCGTGTCGCCATGGTCATCAAGCAGGCGTCCGATTTCCCAAGCGCCGATAGAAATATCATAATGATAAACGCGCGTTTGCTCGGGAATGCGCGTTGGTGCCACGGCATCCGCAGGTAGTGACACACTGATCGGGCTAGCGGACGGCGCATCAAAATATTGTACGGTACACCGATCGCCGATGCAGTCTATCTGCTTGCCTATTCCCCAAGCCGCATGCTCGCCTACGAGCGCTCTTACAAACACTACCCCCCCCCGAATCAGCGCTTCGATTGTACTGAAGTCTTAGCGAAGGTCACATATATCATTCGTTAATTTCAACCGATTTGAACTGTTTCCAGCCAGTTCTTCTAAGTTCGCAAGCGGGGCAAGTATCACAGCCATAACCCCATTCGTGTCGTACCCGCCGCTCGCCGTTATAACAGGTGTGGGTATGCTCCTGAATGAGATCGACCAGTGCATCTCCGCCGATGTTTCGAGACATCTGCCATGTGGCAGCCTTGTCTATCCACATCAGTGGGGTGTGAAGTACCGAGCGGCTCCCCATGCCGAGGTTGAGGGTCACCTGGAGCGATTTCAGCGTGTCATCGCGGCAGTCGGGATAGCCCGAATAGTCGGTTTCGCACATACCGCCCACCAAGTGTCTTAGATGCCGACGATAGGCCAATGCTGCTGCAAGGGTGAAGAATAGGAGATTGCGACCTGGAACAAAGGTATTCGGCAGCCCATCCGCGCGCATGGAGATTTCTGCATCGCTCGTGAGTGCCGTGTCACTGACCTGTCCGAGAATGGAGAGGTCGAGCATGTGATCCGGGCCCAGCCGTCCCGCCCATTCAGGCTTCAGGTCGATAACCCTCGCGCGAAAATCCGCACGGACTTCCAACTCGATCCGATGGCGTTGACCATAGTCGAAACCGACCGTTTCGACCGTTTCAAAATTGTCGAGAGCCCAAGCAAGACATGTCGCACTATCTTGGCCGCCGGAGAAGAGTATGAGCGCGCCCTTATCATTGCTCATGCGTCTATCTCCTCGCCCCAATAGGAACAGGTTTCAGCACTGGAATCGCGGTAAACCGTTACGCGGTGCAGATTGGATATTTCAGGTCGCAATCGCCCCCATATCCAACGCGAAAGATTCTCCATTGTGGCTGGTCCCAGATCGTTGATCTCGTCGAGAAAACGATGGTCGAGCGCATCGCGAGCCTCTTCCATCTTTTGCTCCAATATCCCCAAATCAACGATCATGCCGCTCGCCGGATCAGGCCGTCCGCGAACAGTGACTTCGGCACGATAACTATGGCCGTGGATGCGACGGCTTGATTCGGTCTGGATCGACCGATCAAGGGTATGAGCAGCGTCAAAACGAAATTGCTTGCTGAGTTCAAACATCAGCGGATTCCGATCATTTTGTGCGACTGGAGCGACAGCCGCCAGCGCGGGTTTTCGGTACAATATTTTATAGTGGCGGCGAGATTGGCGTCGGCCTCGGGCGAGTCCATCGGTTGAAGAAAGAAATGATCAAATTCGAGGTGCGCGAATGCTTCCGGCGGAGCCTTGGGCTGCGGATATACGAGCTTGAGTTCGTGCCCGCGGGTCAATTTGACCGGCGCATCCGCCTTGGGCGATACACAAATCCAATCCAGACCCTCGGGGGCATCCTGCGTGCCGTTCGTTTCAACACCGATCTCGAAGCCGCGCGCGTGGAGAGCGGCAACCAATGCGGCATCCACCTGCAACAGGGGTTCTCCCCCCGTGAGCACGACATAACGGCCGCCAGGCCCCCCGTTCCAAGCCCGCTCGATTGCATCGCCAAGCGCTTCCGCGTCCGCAAATCGACCGCCGTCCGTTCCATCCATGCCAACAAAATCCGTGTCGCAGAAACTGCACACCGACGTCGCCCGATCGACTTCACGCCCGGTCCATAAATTGCATCCCGCGAAGCGGCAGAAGACTGCCGCACGGCCGCTTTGTGCGCCTTCCCCCTGGAGGGTTTTGAATATCTCTTTCACCGCATAGCTCATGCGTCCCCCTCGCTTGTTTCAAAGAGCGGTACGGGCTGAGCTTTACGGCGGCGGCGCTGGTCAGCTTTTACGATCGTGACGAGATAATGTTTGAGTAGGGCGACATCGCGATTGACATTCTGGAGCGACTTCCAGCGCCTTGTTTCACCATCGAATTCCCATTCCCCATCCGTCCAGGCTGTCTTGCCTTTCAGGCACTGCAGCCCGTCGTAAAACTCCTCGATCGTCCGGGCATTGGCGCGCTGTGCGAGGACCTCCATAACATCGCCCATGGCTTGAATGCCGACGCCATGGAGAAGGCGGGAAGAGACCGGGCTTTGACCATGCCATGCCTCGGGAAAAACGCGCTTCACGGCATCAAAATAATTGGAGATGAGGCGCACACATTTGTCGGCGCCTTTCTGGCCGTGGCTGAGATCGCGCAGCACGCCATTGTTGAGCGATTCCATGATGATCTTCTGCATCACGGTGTCGGTGATGATGCCTTCCGGACAGGTGTGCTGCTTGATATATCCTTTCAGCGCCGTGGCCTCAAAGTTGAGCCTGGCCGTCAGGTCTGCGGCTTCCGAGCGCCGACCGAGCCTCGCTGGAAGATCGTCAACGGTTGGCAGCAATTCGTAAATCAGGGACTTGGGCAGCGGTTTGCTATTGTTGATCAGAACAAATTGCCGGCGCAGTTCGGCCTCGTCGCGGCAGATGAGGGCCGACACAAAGAGCTGAAAATCGCGCCCCACCTCGGCAAGTGCCGTAAGGCGCTGCTGACCGTCAACGACGAGGCCAGGCGCTCCGTTGCTCATGTCGATCGACAAGCGGGCGAGCCCGCCCTCCAGATATTCGACATCAACGCCTTCGATGAAGGCGACGACGATTGGATTGGGCAACACCGAATTGGGCTTTTCGAGATAATCCCGAATCTCGCGAATATGGGCTGCCACTTGCGGACGCTGAAATCCGCTGAGTTCGCCATTCTCGTCACGTCCGATGCGGTCGATGCTCGCGAAGCGAAGAACATCTGACGCCCTTGCGGCAAAGCTAAGGACGACATGCTCATGACTCTGCTGGGCACAGACGGCATTGAAGATCATCGGGTCGGATAATGGCACGCTTGAGGTCCAGTCTTTCAATATGGTCTTTATAGACGGCGAGGTTGTGGATGCCGCGTCGCTTGTTGCGATTGCTGCCCCGGAAAATGATGACATCGATGGACGCATCCCGGCAGATGGCGCAGGAGCATTGCGTCCATGGTCGTTCGGTAAGTGTTATGCGGTAGCGCTCCTCTAGGCGCGCGAGCGCAGTGCTGCCTTCACAGTCCTCAAAGGCGCGTTCTTCGACCAGCGGCGCGCTGTAAACCAAGACGTGACGCAGTGTTTCTTCGAGTTCTGCCTCGCCTCGATCAAAGGCCCGGAGCGAGTCTAGCGCAAGGCCTTCGAGACGCAGGAGGTCTTCGGCGCGAAACTGGCCCTTTTTCACGGCCCGCTGCAGCTTGGGATTTTCGATCGCCTGCGGGACACGGATCGACGTGTAGTAGCGTAGGGCTAGATCCTCGCCGGGAAGATAGTAGTTTTGTTTGGCGTCTTTGAAGGCACGGATCAGCGGCGAGGTCGTATCGAAGCTTGCGATGTCATAGCCATGAAAGCTGTCGATATCGTCGGCTTTCGCAAATCCTAGGATATGAAGGCGCGTGCTTGCCGGTACGGCATCTCGAATGGCGGCCAGGCAGCGCTTAATTTCAGGGGATTTGAGCGGCACCATCCCACCGAGCGCCAGATAGTCATAGCCCATCGCGACGAGGCGGCGGGCCCCTTCGGCCATGCTCCCGGGGGACCATCCCTGAATGACGCCAAGCGGTTCAAAATCAGCGCCCATGGCGCGTGCCTCCCGGCGAAACGCATCGGCGTTCTCGAGGGTGATATCGAAGCGCTGCTTCGCATCTTCACTCCCGCCATTCATGCCTTCCAATGCGGGATCAAAATCAAAGATGATATGGTCGACCGAGCAGCCGTGGGTAAAACCGCACTCATCGTAAAACTCAGCCATTTCCAATGGGGTGTAGGGCGGCTTTTCTTCCTGAACGTACGTGAAGGCGCCGCAGTCGCCGAAGATGTCGAGATGCGCGAATTCGGGTTTGTCGAGACGCATGAACTTGCGTACGCCGACCAGGCTGAAACGGCGCGCCTGGCTGGCGGTATATTTGCCTTTGACCCGATGGTCGCCCACTATCCCTCGTGAGACGAGCACGCCATCATAGGGGGCATATCCCAGGATCTCGTGCGGATAGGCGTCATCCCAATAGGGCTGGCGGTCCGCAGCGCTGCGGTCGGCGACAAAATCGAAAGCCGGGTCTACATAATCGAGGCTGTCGGCAAAGATGAACTTCATGGCGCGACCCGCGCGAGCTCGCGCTCAAGATGCATCAGATGGTCGCTCAGTCGCGAGATATGCTGCGACGTAGATTGCACATCATTCCATTCGAGACCCAGGCCATCCCAACTGCCTTCAGTCCAGCGGCAATGAGGCGCGAGCCTCCCCAGAATGGCGCGGATGGCCGCACGCTTGTCGGCGGCCGCATCGACCCGCAGGATCAGCGTATCCATGAGAGCGCCCATGGCGCGGATGCCGGCCGAGTGCATGAGGCGGCTTTGCGAGGGCGGAATCCCCCAAGCATCGGGGAAAACATCTTTCACCGCTCCCCAATAGAGGAGGAGCGTTTCGTACATCGCTTCGGTATCGCTCCCCGTGCCATTGCCTTTAAACTGGCCGAGCGCGCCCGCCGGTGTCCTAAGACTGGCCTTCATCGTTTCGATGAGCGCGTTGTCGGTGACAATGCCCGAGCGGTCAGACTCGCGCTTGATAAGGCCATGAAAGGGCGAATGCGGATCGGTGTTCAGTGCTTCGCACAGGGCGCTGGGCAATTTTCGCGCGGCCAGATCGCGCGGCAAAAGCACGCTGACTTCGGGAAGCAGTTCGTTGATGAGGCGCGTCGGCAGCGGGCGGGCCTTGTTGACGAGAATGAACTGCTCCCGCTGGATGTCGAGCGCATCGGAGATGAAACCGATAACGGGGACCGCAATCGAGGGGTCTTTCGCGGCTGCTAGTGCAAGCGAGCGTTGCTGACCATCGACGATCCAGGCGGCCCGCCGGCCTTCGGGATAAATCGGAATGCTGAGTGTCCCCGCATCACCCACTTCGCACATATTACCCGGGGATCGTCCACGCGCCGAGGCAAAATCGATCTCTGGTGATAAAGCCAAGATGATTGCATTGGGAAAAAGGACCGGGCCACTATCCAGAAAGGCCGTGATTTCCTTCACATGGTCGCGGATTTCTCTGCGCTGGAACCCTTTGAGTTCCTGATCTTCGCGGCGAATTCGGCTGATATCGGCGATCCGGTGGATGTCGGCGCCATAGAGAAAGAAAGCGAAGACGCCGACGCCTTGGCCTTGCTCGGCTCGAACGGCGCGAACCTTCAATGTCTCGCGGGCGCTCATGAGCGTTTCTCCCGAACCAGGCGCACCAATCCGGCGAACCGCGATTGTTCGCAGGCGATGTCGAGTTCATCCCGAAAATAGCGCAGCAATTTTGTCCCGCTGCCGCCCGCATGATCCCAATGCTCCTCGAGAAGCAAGATTATGGCGGCATCATCGAGACGCTTTCGTTCAAATTTCGCTGGGAACTGCCACGTTGAAATTGCCGCCCGTATGACGTCGGCGTCCTTGTCTGTCGACGTCGCTTCTGATCGACCCAAGCCAAGGTCGACATAGTGGCGAAGCGCCCGCGCCGCGAAATCGCTCCGTGTCCCCCGCATGTGGCTGTCGGGCCCATCGAGCCGATCATCATAAGGCATCACGAAGGGACGCAAGGCCTGCAAAATCCGGGCTTCGGGCGCTCTGGTAAAGATACGCAGACGCCCCAACAGCTTCTGAGGCAGGGCCACCAGTTCGTCCGCAAGCATATCGAGATAGGCGTCCGACAGCGCCGCCAAAATCAGACCCGATTGACCGGAAAGCCTGTCTTCCAATGGACGAGCGAACGGCGATGTTGCCCTTAACGCCTTCCACCATTTGGGGATCTCAAAGCCATCGACCACGCGCGCGCGTACACTATCTTCAGCATCAACGAGCACGGTACAAGCATAAGGTGGCACGCGCTGACCCGCATCAACGAGCCCTAGGCCCGCAGAAACGACAAGCAATTGCGCATTGATCGCGGTCGCCGCAGTGCGTGCTTCCTGAAAGCTTCTCCCCCCATAAATCTCAGAAGCGAGAAAGCGTTCTGACTCATTTTCGAGCCGACGCCCCCAGTCTCGCGCAACCTCATCGAGCCTGGCGCTCGCCAACGACATCATGCGAAGTTGGGGCGAAACAGGCCGTCGCTTACGGTTGGTGCAACTGGTAATCACAAATGTCACTAAGCAGCCTCCTGCCGCCCGAAGCAGGCGCATTATTCTCTAGAGAGTTATCCACAGCTTTTCCACATTAAATGTGGCTCGTCTGGATGAGATTATGCGCAATAAATGCAAGTTCCAGACCGATAATCAGGCGTGATTTATGGCAAATAGCTTTGCCCAAGACATCCGCGGGTTGTCCATTCTATGGCTCCGATCCATGGCGAGGCTGGATCAAAAAGAGTCGGACCGGTCCATTCGACTCGGTGTTGTGCGCCGCCATCTTCTCATCGGCTAGGAAGGCTCGTTGGGACTGATGAACGGCGTTGTGCGCACGACCGACGAAAACGTCCCTCCATAGCCCATCGCTGGGTTGTCGTCCGATGCGCTCTGCCGACCGCGTCCCGGCAGTGGCCTCAAGATAGCCACGCGTTTCGCTCGGGAGATTGGAACGGCCGGCTAAGTATGCGGAATAGCGCGCCGGTCCGGCGTTATAGGCGCCGAACAGCCCCGGATAACCGAAGCGGTCATACATGAGCCGCAGATAATAGGTTCCCGCCAAGATGTTGTCGCGAGGATGGTGCGGGTCGTTTCCCAGGCCAAGCCGTGCACGCATGTCGGCCCATGTCCCAGGCATGAGTTGCATCAGACCCATCGCCCCGGCCGAGCTGATGATCGGGCGGCCGTTCAATGTTGTACGCCCGCCGCTCTCGGCGCGCATCACGCGCTCGATCCATTCCACCGGGACACCGGTGCGTGCCGACGCTTCCGCAATATAGGGGCGCCAGCGATCGACGGATTCAGCCCGGACGGGCGTTGCCGCGACCAGCACGAATACCAAGAGCGCGATCCTCACCGCTGCCATAAGAGCCGCGCCTTGCCGACAATATCCGGAGCTTGGCTCACGCCGAAATAGCGCCCGTCGAACGACGCGGTGCTGTCGGCCATCAACAGGAAATACTCGCCCGGACCAAGCTCGGCGCACCCCGACCACCACGGCATCGGCCGCCCCGCGCTGTCGCGACCGAGACGGCGCGCGACAAGACGGCCGTTGACCGTCACGCGCGGGCCAGCGGCGCACACCTCGTCGCCCGCCGCGGCGGCAACGCGCTTCACCAGCGGCACGTTCGCTGGAAGAAAATGGCGCTGCGCCGCGAACAACCGGAACTCGCCCGGCACCCGCGCAATCACCATGTCGCCGCGCGTGAGCGGCGCGGCCTCGCCGACCGCATAGAGGCCGACCGGCGCGCTGGCGCTGGCGTTCCAGACAAGGCGCGGGCGCGGATCGACCAGCAACGTCGCGGCGAGCGCCGCCGCGAGGCCGCCGCAGCCGATCGCCCATCGGCCGAACCGCCGCCGATTGGCCGATGCTGGGTCAGTCATTGCCCGGCGCTCCGTCCTGCCCGATCGACCAGCTATCGAGGTCGTCGATATGATAACGGATGCGCTGGCAATGGCGGCGGAAGCGCGGCCCGGTGCCGCGCGTGCGATGCACCTGCAAGGTCCGCAGCGAGACGCCGAGATAATGGGCGGCCTGCTTCGGACTTAGGAAGGGGGAGCCGCGCTTGGCTTCCTTCGCCCGCTCGATGCTGTCGTCGCTCTCCATCCTGTCTCTCGCTCCGTCGCGCCGTGTCGGCGAAAGAGTGAGGATGGCGCGCGGTTCACGCCCGCGAACGTGTCGGAATCAGGATCGCGGATTCCGACACCTCTGGAAGGGTCGGGCCGCTTCAATCCGCCGGGGATGGGCGCCTATGTGGCAAAGCCGCCATCGACGAACCAATGGGCGCGGTCGAGATGGGATTGCCAGCAGTTCTTTGCGCCGCCGGGATCGGCCGCGACGTCGAGGTCAAGCACCTCCATTGCCACATCGGTCCAGTCATAATCATCGCGCTCGGCATCAAGCAGTCGCGCATAGGTCAGTATATGGGTCCGGTCGTAATCGGTCAGGACGGAAGCATCGGGAGCGCGTTCGGCAATCCCGCACCGGCACCTGTTCAGGAAGGATATGGTCATCAATCAAGGGCCTATTGTTGCGAGTATTATAATACGTAGCATCAAAATGCCCGACTGTCCTCTAACCTATGGATGGACGTGAGAAAACTTGTCGGCAGCAATGCCCGCCGTTACCGCATCGCGGCCGGTTTAAGTCAGGAAGAAGTTGGCGTCCGGATGGGCGTCGATCGCGCGCATGTCGGGCTGATTGAGCGAGGCGAGCAGAACGCGACTTTGCTCACCATCTGGAGTCTTTGCGAGGCGCTGAATATTCGCCCGCAAGCTCTGTTCGACGAAAGCGAATATCCGGTGGACGACCGCAATAGTCAGTGAGGTCGGAGCACGCCGGATAGAATCGCCGCAGGCCCGCCCGTCCATAGGCGGTGGGCGAAGTCTACGAGACGCCGCGCGGCGGACTTGGTCGACTCCCCGCGACCGGGCCAGTCGCCCGCGCGAACGAACGCTTCGCCGATGGTTCGCAGCGACGCCCCTTCGCCCAAGGCGTCGATGACGCGCAAGGCCAGCACGACGCGGTAAAGGCGCGGCGGCGTCACCGCCGCGAGCGGCTGGCCGCGTGTGAGGCCGACCAGGCGCCGGAACTCGGCAAGCTGCCTCGGCGCGACGGCGACGGTGAAAGGGAATATCAACCGGTCGAGCGGCAACGGCTCAACGCTACTCGCAATGTCGACGCGGACGCCGTGATGAACGCCGCCGATGACGGTATGAAGCTGCTTATCCCCGACGACGGCGAGGCAGGTTGCGAGCGAAGGCGCGGCATCGGCGCGGGCTGCGCCCCGCGCGGGTCGGGCGCGCAGCACCGACGGATCAAGCGCGGCCGACCATAGGAGCCGTGCGGCGGACGCAGAGCGGCCCGGTTCCTCGGCGAAAGTGCAGCCCCCAACGCGCGGTGAACGCGGCATCGGCAGCGATCAGCGGGCCGTCGCCCGCATCGGCCCCGCCGGGATAGTCGGGATCGCGGCGCAGCAACTCCCATGCGAGGCCGCGCGCGCCGGTGGCGGCGAGCGCCGCATAGGCGCGCGCGTCGCGCCAGCTTCCGGGCGGCAGCACCGCGCGCATCTCGATCGCCGGCATGACCGCTACCTGTCGCCGCGCTGCGTCTGGACATAGGCGCGAAGCGCGTCGGCCTGATCGGGCCGCAGCGCATCGACGGCGGCGACATGATCGGGCCCATCGCCCGTAAGCAGCCAGGATGGGCAGCGCCCTTCGACGTTACCGAGATTGGGGCGATGCTGCGCGTAGCCGACCAGCGCCGCCAGTTCAGGGTCGAAGTGCCGCGCGACCTCGGGCGGATAGACCAGCCATTGCAGCTCGAACGGCTTGAGCCAGCCAAGGCAATAGCTGACGATGATCCCGCGTCGAAGGTCATCGCTGACATTGGCGCCCGCGCCGTGCAGCGTCCCGCCAAGCCATACCAGCGCATCGCCGGGTTCGCAGGTCGCCGCGATCGCCGCGCTTTCGCTTGTGTCGCCGTCATAGGTGAGCCGGTGACTGCCCGGCCATAGTCGGGTTGCGCCGTTCTCCTTCGTGAAGGGCGACAGCGGCCACATGACATTCACCTGAAATTGATGCCCGCCCTTGATCGCGGGCCATAGGTCATGGTCGCGGTGCGGATATTGCGCGAGCGCGCCGGGGTGGATTTCCACGGCCTGCGTGAGATTGAGCGCGATGCGGTCGCAGTTCGGCGACAGGACGCTTTGGGCCAGCGCCAGGATCGTGTCGTGCATCACCAGCGCGCGGGTTGCGGGCGCGCGGGTGAGCAGCCGCCCGAAACGCTTGGTTCGCTCGCCGAAGAAGTCGCCGACACAATAGGGCGTCGCCGCGCAATCATAGTCGAGCGAGGAATCCAGCGCGTCGATCTGGCTGGCCGGGACCAGATTACGGATGATGCAAAATCCGTCGCGGTCGAGCCTGCTATCGGGGGAGAAAGACCCGGTCATGCCGCCGACCCCGCCGCGATCGTTCCCACCGGCAAGGCGGGGAGCGCATGGAGGCCGTTCGCTTCGAGATGGGCGGGCGTCGCCGGCTCGATCGTCACGGCGAAGGCGCCGAGACGACCGCCACCCAAATCCTGCCCCGGCCCGAGCGCCTCGCCCTGCCAGCCCATAGCGAGGATCTGTTCGCGGAAGCGCGCGGTGACGACGCCGGTAAAACGGTTGATGCCGCGATCGAGCGCATGATCGACCATCGCGCGGATAAGCCCGTCGCGCAGCCGCAGCCGTTCGGGCCGCAGCAGGTTGGGCGGCAGACAAAGCCGGGTGATCTCGAATATGTCGGGGCCGACGGGAACGCCGTCGGTGCAAAGCCGCTCGAACAAGGTGCCGAGAAGATGCGGCCGCATCGAAGGCAGCAGCCGCATCGACGCCAGATGACGCCCTGCGCGATCGGCGGCGATGATATAGGTGGCATAGGCGTCGTCGAAGCGATCGACCTCAAGGCGGTCGTCAACGACGGTCAAATCCCAGTCGAGCAGGTCGATGAACAGCCGCTTGCGGTCCTCGAACATGGATTCGAGTAAGGACTGGTCGGCCGGGGTGCCTAGCCCTTCGACGATATGGATCATAGTGTCGCTCCCTTGCGTTTGGTCCCGCAAGGAAAGCGAAAGGCGATTGCGACTTTTATCCTGCCAATCGGCGGTATTGCCGCGGGGCGATTTCGTGGATTCCGACCTCGCCGTCGAGGATCGCGGCGATGACGAGCTGGGTGCGGTTGCTGACCTCGTAAAGACCGCAAGCCGCCTCGATATAGGATTTGATCGTCCCCGGCTGCAAACCGAGGATGGTCGCAATGTCGGTGTTGCTCTTGCCCTGTCCGGCGAGAACGACACATTCGCGGTAGCGCGGCATGAGCCGAGCGACGCGCACACGGCGCAGATGGCCGCCGTTCACGATCCGCCGGGCTTTCTGGAAGGCGAAACCGCCGATCGAATGCACGGCGTCGAGATGGTGCCGGAAGCTTCCCGGCCTGCGCGGGCTACAGAAATTGCACGATCCGCTGCGCTCGCCCAGCACGAAGGCCGGGACGGTGATGCCGTTGGTGACGCCATAGCGTTCTCCCCGTTCGAGAAAGGCCCGGTGCCGCGGCCCGAGTTCAATCAGGTCGCCGATCTCGCGCCATGTAAAGCAGGCGTTCGCCGCGATGCAGGCATGAACGACGGGATCGTCGCGATGATAGAGGCCGGCGAAATATTCGACAGCATAGTCGGGCGGATAGTTGTTCATGTTGATGAGGCCCGGCAAGCCGGTGCGGTGGTCGTCGTGATGGATCATCGCATAGTAACGATAACCCATTTCATGCGCGATCGCTTCGAGCGCGCCGTCGATCGCGGGCAGCTCGTCCGCCTTCTGGATTTCGACAAGAAATTCCGCTGTAAGGCTTAGCGCACGCGCGTCCAAACCTTGGTGCGGCAGAAGATTGCCGCCTTGCAACCCTTCACCTCCAGTTTTCTATTGGCTCGCAGGGTCAAAACGCCCTTGGCGGCGCTTTCGCCCGTCTCCGGGTCATAGAGCGGGCCGCCCTTCCACTCGGCCGGTCCCCCGGTGAATCCCTGCAATACGACCAGACCGCGCAGCGGCTTTTCGCGTAGCGCACGGTCGGGGTTCTTCACGTCGCGATGGTCGGGGTTGGCCCGCAGGGGAGCGGCGTCGTCCACCTTGCCGCAGATGGCCGCACCGCAACGATAAAGCTCGACACGCCCGCCCTGGCTACCGGTCGACCACAGACCGATTATGGAGGCGCCGCTCCCCTGCGATGCTGCGGCCGCGCCCCCTCCCGAAGCGGCCGCAACGACTGCGGCTGCAAACATGATTGCCGGTGCCACAATCGATCTTGTCATATTCCTGTCCTTCAGAAATCGGCCGACGCCCGCTGTCGGGGTGTGAACGAGCGCCGGCCCAGTTTTCTCCGGAGTGAGGGGAGATTGCGATGCCCGCCGATCCTCGAAAAACCGGGCCGATGTTCGCTCGGGAGCAAACAGACATCGGCCCGAGGTTATCCCCCAGTGGAGTGGGCGGAGAGGATCAGAACTTCTTGGCGATGCTGAACCCGATGATCCGGGGGTCGAGGGTGAAGACGTTGGCGGTCAAGCCGCTGTCATCGCTGTTCAGGAAGGCATCGGTGATCGGCGTCTTGTTGAACAGGTTCTTGATGTAGAACTGGAACGCCAGCCCGCTGTCCGGCCGCTCGACCGTGAGCGACACATTGGCGTTATCCCATGATTTCAGGCGGTCGATCTCCGTATTATAAACTCGCGCCCAGCTTTTGGCCTGACGATAATAATCGCCGCGCAGGGTGATGTCCCAGTCATTGATCGGCAGCGTATATTGCGCCCCCAGATTGACGGTCCAATGCGGTGCGTTCGGCAGTTCGTTTCCGCCAAGATCGGCATCAAAGCCCCTGCCTTGATTGGGCGCATCGGTCGCCGGATCATAGGTGAAGCCATACAGGATCGAATTAAGCGATCCCTCCCTGTAGTCACCATACCAGGACCCCCCGCAGAGCGGTAGCAGCCCAAGCGCGGGATAATCGACAGACAGCGAGTTGTTGATGACCTGTTCCACCAACGCTTTGGGAGCGACGCAGTTGGAAGCCAGTTGCAGCCATGACTTGACCAACACCCAATCCGGATTGTCCTGCGTCCGGTTCATGACGTCTATCGATTTCATGCCATTGTCGATTCGCGTGCCAAGATATCCGAAATTAGCATTCGCCCGAAAACGTGACGTTGGCCGCCACGCCAGCTCCAGTTCGGCACCCCACATTTTCGCATCGTAGTTCTCGTTGAGGGCCAATCGGTCGACGATCTGTGACACCTGATAATCGGTATAATCGTACAGAAACGCGTTGGCATTCAGCGTGAATTTCCCGCCGCCAAAACTATTCTTCATTCCTATTTCAAAAGCATTGACGCTTTCTGGCCGGAACGTCGTTGGTAGGGGAAAGAACTGCAACAGTTCCGGGTTTCCGTCGATTCCTGGGGGGTTGGCGCCACCGCCCTTATAGCCGCGAGCATAGGACGCGTAAACCAAGGTGCTGTCGGTGAAACTGATATTGGGCTTCCAATCCAAGACCATACGCCCCGTCAGTCTCGTCCACTTCTGCTTGATGTCGGGGGACACCCGATAGCCAAAATTCACAAACCCCGAGGAGATAATTCCTCCGCCAAGGAGAAGCTGTGTATTGATCGGCGTGGCGACCTTTTTGTCTTCGGTAAGCCGCAATCCCGTGGTTAATTTCAGATTGTCGGATAAATTCCAATAAACCTCGCCGAATACCGCTTTTGATCTTGTCTTATTTATATTCCTGCTACGGAAATAGTTATGACCGTCTCCGTTTATTTGACTCAGCGGATTAGGATCAACATATACACAGGGATCGAAAAAATCTGATACATAATTTTCACACGTTCTGATCGGGTATCCAGACTGGGTTCCAGCAAAAATACCTTGGGCCGCTGCCGTGAAAAGATTATTGAAAACATAATAATCTTCATCAATTTTATACTCTAAATAATTTGCACCCAGGACAAAATTTATTGCCCCGTCCAACGCTGACTGGAGGCGCAATTCCTGATACCACTGGCTGCTCCGTGACTTGACCTGATCGACACCAAGGATTGTGTCCGATGGCCCCAGTTGAGGATCGAGAAAAACCCCTCCCGGACTTATTCCGGCTGTTGGCAGCGTATTTCCAATCGCGTCTACCGCAACGGAGGAATCTCTAATGACGGGGCCAAGACTAAACCTATTATAATCTTGCGTAGAGTTATAATTATCTCGGGTATAGGAAGTCTGAGAATAAAGCTTTATGCTCGGGCCTAGAGAAAGCTCTGCGTTCAGCTGGAACACGTCATTTTTGGCCCGGAACGTGGGATCATAAGTAGTAGAAATGTGCCTTAAATTGCGTGATTGAGCAATGCTGGCGTAAGGATCCTTGGTCGGATCCAGCAGCGTGTAGCCTGAGGGAGTCCTAGTATCCAAGTTCGGGTCGAGCCCAAGACCGATCGCCGTGGCCGCCGCTGTAATATTAGGAAGCGCAAAGCCGTTCGGCGCCCCAAAAGCATCATCGCTATATAACGAACTATCCTGGCAACCCTGGCTCAACAAACCGCGCGCCAACACATTGAGCCTGATTGTTGCATCGTTGGTGAGGTCCACACCGCCGATGGAGGTTGGCCCGGGATCGCGGGTGCAAAGCTGCTTGCCGGTTCGCGATCGATCGTCATTCTCGTTGAAATGCTCCCAGATCGCGTTGACACGGAAGCTGTCGCTCGGCTCCCAAGCGGCGCTGGTGCGCGTCGACCAAAGGTCGCGGCCGTTTACACGGCGATTCGTCACCGTGTTGAAGTCATAGCCGTCGCGGCTGGTCCAGGCGCCTGCCACACGCACCGCCAGCGTGTCGCTGAGGGGCACGTTGAGCATACCCTTCGCCCGCATGCTGCCGTAGTTGCCGGCTTCCAGTTGCAGGTCGCCCTCAAATTTATCAGGATCGGCGATATTTGGGATCATGTTGACGACACCGCCGGTTGCGTTGCGACCGTACAGCGTGCCTTGGGGACCGCGCAGCACCTCGACGCGTTCGACATCAAAGTATTCCTGCTCAAACAGGCGATTGCGGATCAGCGGCGTGTTGTTGAAACTGATCGCCACGGCGGGGTCGGACGCGACCGAAAGCGCCTTTGTTCCCACGCCCCGGATCGAGAAATTGTAGCTCGCGAAGTTGGTTTTGGAGAAGGATACGTTCGGCACCGCGCGAACCAGTTCCGACCCGCCTTCCACCTTCTGCTCATCAAGCGATTTCGCTGAAAAGGCAGACACCGAAATCGGAACATTCTGGATGGATTCGGCTTTCTTCTGCGCGGTAACGATGATTTCGTTGGCAGCGTAACCGCCATCATCGCTGGCGGACGTCGCGGCGTTCCCCGCGTTGGCCGAGATTGCGGATGCCAGCGCCCAGGTGCGCCCGTCGCTCGACACGACGCGCAGCCCCGCATCAGCGGCGGCGCGGCGGACGGCCTGATCGACGGTCATCGAGCCTTTGATCGCGCGGATGGTCTTGCCGCGCACCGCTTCTTCGCTGACAAGAATCTGAATGTCGGCCTGCTCCGCGAGTGCGGGGATGCCGGTGGCGGCCGATTGCGCCGGAACGTCGAAGCTCCTGGTCTGCGCCATCGCGGGCGTCGCAACCGCCACCGCACAAATTGCCGCCGAAGACGCGAGAGCGCCGCGAAGATCGCGATACCGCATATTATCCTCCCCCATGTAATCCGGCCCGATCATTCGGGCTCACATGGACAACGATGCTTGAGCGAGACTTTTTTGTAATTTTTTCTGAAAAAATCCGTCAATCCGACGACAGGATGATCCGGTCGGCGGTGATGACGGCGCGAGAATCCGTCAGTATCTCAACGGCGTGCGCGAAAGCGTCGGGTTCGTTGGTGCGGAAGCGGCCAATCATCTTTTTCTGGCCGAGCGCCGCGTCGGAAAGCTCGATCTTGCGGACATTGTAGCGGTTGAACTCGGCCACCGCCTCGGCAACCGTGTCCCCGTCGAACACGAGCTGGCCGGTGCGCCATGCCAGCGCATTGTCGATTTCCTTGCTCGCACCGGCAATGGACACCACGGCTTTGTCGGGTGCGATGAAGGCGCGCGTTCCCGCCTCGACGCGGCGGATATTGGCTTCGTCCCCGACGCGCCACACCTCGACGACGCCTTCGGTCACTCGCACATCGACGCCGTTCGCTTCCCGCCTGACGGAAAAGGCCGTGCCGACCGCGCGAACGCGCACGTCGCCGATTTCGACCAGGAAAGGCCGCGCCCGGTCCTTGGCAACCTGAAACCATGCTTCGCCGCCCTTGAGCGCGATCTGGCGCAGCTTCGGCTTCATGGTCACGTCGAGCGCGGTTTGCGTGTTCACGGCGGCAAGCGAGCCGTCGCTTAGCGGCACGCGCCGGATTTCTCCTATCGCTGTCTGGATTTGCTCATCCGGCGCAGCGAAGAAATCCATGCGCGGAAGGCCGACCACCAATGCGGCGGCAGCGGCGGCGGCGGCACCGCCGCCCAGTATGACACGCCGCCTTGAAAACCAGCCGCCGCCAGCGGCGGCCACCTCGTAAGCTGGCGGTTGTCCGGCGCGAAGGACGCTCGCGCGGTCGAGCATGTTCCATGCAACCTTGGCACGGAAATAGGCACCGCGACGGCGATCATCACCCGCGAGCCACGCCTTGAGTTCGGCGCGCACGGCAGGGTCGTGGCCCTCGCGGTCCATGCGGGCGACCCACTCGACCGCGCGATCATTGATCGCTTGTGCTGTTTCGCGTTCGCTCATCATATCCCATTCTTGCCATTGCTCGCGCGGTCTTGCGATCGCCATCGGCTATCGACTGCAATATCAGCTTCATGCCCTTGGCAACTTCATTCCCGATCACAAATTCCGTAACGCCAAGCTGCTCGGCAACCTCGCGCTGCGACAGTCCATCGACCTTGCGAAGCTCGAAAATCCTTCGGCAGCGGTCGGGCAGCTCCTCGATAAGACGCTGCACCCGTTCCAGTTCGCGCCGGGCGGCGACAACCCGTTCGGGTGTCGGCTCGTCCATTGCGATGCCTGTGTTCTCGATCTCCGTAACCGATTCGATGCTGACCACGCGCGCGCGGCGCAATCGCATGAGAACAATGCTGCGCGCGGCGGTGAAGAAATAGGCACGACCACTGGCGATATGGCTTACGCCTTTCAGGCCCGCGATCTGGCAATAGGTTTCCTGTATCACGTCTTCCAGGTCGTCGGGATCGAGGGTGCGAAGCAGCCAGGCGCGCACGTCCGCTTCGTGCGGCAGGATTTCCCGCCCCACCCAGGCCATGATCTGCGCGCGCTTCTCCCGGTTCACGTCATTCGACTTTTTCGCTCCCGTTCACCCCAACGATGCACGACGGAGGATTTCCCGTAAATTTTGTTCAAATTTATTGGGTGCTGACAATCTACACCCCAATCATCCAAGCCCGAAACCAAACAAAAAATGCACCGCCGCGCATCGTTGGAAGGAGTAGGAGAATGCGAGGCCATGAACGATGAAGCGACGATAACACGGCAAGAACTTTACGATCTCGTCTGGCAGAAGCCGATGACACGCCTTGCAGAAGAATTTGGGATTACCGACCAACGGCTTGCCAGCCTGTGCAAGCGAGAGGCGATTCCGCGGCCGCTCCGGGGCCATTGGAACAAGCTCGCATTCGGCAAGCAGGTTGGTGCAAGACCGCCGCTTCCATCCGGAAATCGAGGCGCGGATGCGATCGTTTTTCGCATATCGGACTTGTTGGCCCCTCCCGCGACGCCCAAATCGCAGGTCGATCGGCACAAGGCAAAGATTCCGCCGGTTCGAATTTCTGAGCGGCTGTTTCATCCGCACCCGGTCATCGCCGAGCGTATCGCTTGCCGAAAAGCGGATATACGCGCCGGCGAGGAATATTATGACTGCGGCAACCGCGCGTGGGAGAAGATAACGCCCTTCAACGATGCTGATCGGCGCCTTTTTTGCGTTCTCAATGCTATTTGCCAGAGTCTCGAGACGCATAGAGTGGCGGTAAGCCGCAATGAGCGCGGCGAACTGACGGCACGTTCGGGCTGTGATGCAATCGTGTTTCAGCTTCGCTACCGAATGAAACGGATCAAGACGTCAACGATGCCTGACTCCTGGGACATTCGACCCAAAGGGGATGACGTCGTTCGCCGCGATCTCGAAGCGACGGGCAATCTCATATTCGAGATGACAAGTTGGATGCCTTCAGGCTTCCGCCGCAAGTGGTGCGAGGGTTCAACCTATCGCATGGAACAGTTTGCCAGCGACATTGTCGCGACCATGATCTTGGCGCTCCCCGCTCTCGCTGCCGAACGCGAAGCGCGGGAGGAACGCAGGCGTCTTTCTGAAATGAGGATGAAGCAGCAAAGCGAACAGGAAGCGCAGCGACGCTCGGATAAAAATCGCTTCCGGCAGCTCGCCGAACATGCCGCAGCATGGCGTGAAACGTCGCTGCTGCGACGCTTCGTTGCGGCCATGCGTGAGGCCGACCTCGACATGGGAATGGTGATCGAGGGCAAGACCATCGCGCAATGGCTCAACTGGGCGGAGATTGCGGTCGACCGTCACGATCCGCTTTTACACCCGAAGAGCGTGATCGAATCCATTGCAGCCGTGGATCGTTGGACCTATCCAGACTGACGAGCGGTCCGCCCAAACGCCTTGCACCCACGGCTAGTTTCTCGGGCTCCATATTCTTTGCGGACTCTACGTTCTCCCGCAAACGATCGAGTTCATCCGACCAGAATTGCATCATCTGGACGCGCTCGTCCCAATATTCGCCTCTGGCATAGGCGCGACGCACCGCGTTGCCTTCGGCGTGAGCGAGTTGCCTTTCGATCGCATCGGGATTCCAGCGACCCATTTCGTTGAGCAAGGTGCTTGCCATCGCGCGGAAACCATGCCCGGTCATTTCATCCTTCGCGTAGCCGAGACGACGGAGCGCGCCGTTGATGGTGTTTTCCGACATGGGGCGACTGGCCGAGCGTAGCGAAGGAAAAAGATACGGACTCGGGCTGGCATCATATTCCAGCATGGCGATGATTTCCAAAGCCTGCCGGGAAAGCGGAATCTTGTGGGCCCGGCGCATTTTCATCTTGCTCCCGGGGATCGTCCACACTGCTTTGTCGAGATCAAACTCCTTCCATTCGGCATGGCGAAGTTCGCCGGGGCGAACAAAAACATGGGGCAAGAGGCGCAGCGCGATCAGCGTGGACGGATGGCCCTCATAGCTCTCTATCGCGCGCAGCAACGCGCCAACCCCTGCTGGTGTGGTGATGGCGGCGCGATGCGTCACCTTCGGTGTAATCAGCGCCCCGCGCAAATCGGCGGCGACATCGCGGTCCGCTCGAACAGTGGCGATCGCATAGCGGAAAACCTGACCGCATATGCTTCGCAGGCGAAGAGCGGTTTCGTGCTTTCCCTTCGTTTCATATTTGCGAAGCAGGGTCAGCAATTCGAACGGCTTGATCTCTGCAATCGGCCGATGCCCGATAAACTGGTAGGAGAAGTCCAGCAGCCAGCGGTTCTTCTTGAGCGTGGCCGGCGAGAGGCCTTCCTTCGTGACCTTGGCCAGCCATTCCTCTGCGACGGCTTTGAATGTGTTTGCCGCCGCTATGCTCGCTGCCGCCTTTTCGAGCCTGGCCTGCTCGGCTGGATCGCGCCCGGTGGCCAGCAATTGCCGAGCTTCGTCGCGCTTGGCTCTGGCTCCGGCAAGGCCAACATCGGGCCAAGCGCCAAAGGACAGGGTCTTTTGCTTTCCAAGAAAGCGGTAGTTCATCCGCCAACATCGTCGCCCCGCAGGGGTCACAAGAAGATATAGCCCGCCCGAATCACCCAGCTTATATGGCTTATCGCGGCCCTTCGCCGCCTTGACTGCTACCGCCGTCAGCATGATGGTATCTCTTCCATGACTGCCTCGGACATACCATCAAATATACCCCCAAATTGTCGGGGTGCGACGAAATACGCCCGTATCAACACGGACGGTGATAGCATAAAAAATGGGAGAAATCAGCCGTTTTCTGGACGTTGCCGGACGTCCTCGGAAGAGCCTCTGGAGCGGGTAGCGGGAATCGAACCCGCCTAGCTAGCTTGGAAGGCTAGAGCATTACCACTATGCTATACCCGCGTCTCCAAGGTCGGCGGCGATTGCCATTTCGGCCCGCATTCGTCAAGCGTCGACATCGGATCGGGCGCGGCCCGCGGGCCGGCGCCGCGATTGAGAACATCATGGCAACATGATAGGATGGGCGCGTGAGCGAGGGCAGCGACAGCGGTGCGGAGGGCGCAGGCGGCCCGGTGCGCAAGATCATCCATGTCGACATGGATGCCTTCTACGCCTCGGTCGAGCAGCGCGACGACCCGGCCTTGCGCGGAAAGCCCGTTGCGGTCGGTGGCTCATCGCGGCGTGGCGTGGTCGCCGCCGCTTCTTATGAGGCTCGAAAATTCGGGGTCCGCTCCGCGATGCCGAGCGTCACCGCCCGGCGGCGCTGCCCCGACCTGCTCTTCGTCCCGCCGCGCTTCGACGCCTATCGCGAGATTTCACACCAGATCCGCGCCATCTTTCGCGACTATGCCGACGAGGTCGAGCCGCTGGCGCTCGACGAGGCCTATCTCGACGTCACGCGCGACAAGGCCGGACTGGGCAGCGCGACCGCCGCGGCGCGTGCGATCCGCGCCCGTATCCGCGCCGAGACCCGCCTCACCGCGTCGGCCGGCGTCTCCTACAACAAGTTCATCGCCAAGCTCGCCTCCGACCAGAACAAACCCGACGGGCTGACCGTCATTCCGCCGCGCCGGGGCGCCGCGTTCGTCCAGACGCTGTCGATCCGCCGCTTTCACGGCATCGGCCCGGTGACGGCGGCGAAGATGGAGGGGCTCGGCATCTTTTCCGGTGCCGATCTGGCGGCGAAGGACAGGGCGTGGCTCGCCAGCCATTTCGGCAACAGCGCCGAATGGCTCCACAATCTGGCGCGCGGGATCGACCATCGCCGCGTCAAGTCGAACCGGCCGCTCAAGTCGCTCGGCGGCGAGCGGACCTTCTTCCACGACCTGATCGCCGACGTCGAGATCCGCGAGGCGCTTGCGCATGTCTGTACCGTCGTCTGGGACCGCGCCGCCAAGCGCCATGCACGCGGCCGCACGGTAACGCTCAAGCTGCGCTACGCCGATTTCCGGACGATCACGCGGGCGAAATCGGTCCCCTTCCCCATCGGCGACGGCGCGGCGCTGCTCGCGGTGGGCGAGGCGATCCTGGCCCCGCTGCTGCCCGTCGAGCAGGGCATCCGCCTGCTGGGGGTGACGCTGAGCAAGTTCGAGGGGGAAGAGGAGGAGGAAGCCCTCGCCGCACCCAGTGACCTGCTCAGTCTTATCTGACCGCCAGCGCGGGCGCGAAGCGGCGGATCGCCACCTGCATCTTCGGTGACATAGCCTTGAAATCGCAGCGGATCAGCGGCTCGTCCATTTCCTGAATCTCGTCCCGAAAAGGTGCGCCGACGCGGTAAAGCGCGCGATCCGTTTCGACCCGCTTGATGCGGAAATAGCCCGCGCCGTCGTAGCCGCCGAACTGCATCTGGGTGAAGCCGTCCGGCTCCGCGCGCGTCTGCGTGATCGGTTCGAGTTCGGCGGCGGGGCCCATGCTGCCGTTGGGGCCATAATAATAGAGCGCGCCCCAGCGCGTTCCGTCGAAGACATAGCCGTGATGCACCGTGGCGCATTTTTCGGTGTCGTTGGTCCAGAAACCCGGCGCGATCGGCAGTTCGATCGCAGGCTGTGCCCCGGCTGGCGTTCCGTTCATCAGCGCCGCCGCGGCGATCATTCCCAAAGCGCGCATCCATCCCTCCCCACCCATGGTCGAACGTGACGTCATGGTGGCGGAATCGCTGCGGGCGATCAACCCGCGTCGGCGAACCGCCGCTCCTTGGTCGCGGTGAAGCGGATGGCGGGGTGGCGCTGCGTCACATAGCCGACCTCCCACGCGTCCTTTGCCATGAACACCGGCGCGCCGTCGCGGTCAGCCGCGCTCGCGCCGCGATGGTCCGACTGAAAAGCCTTGAGCGCCGCCGGATCGTCGCTCGCGATCCAGCGTGCCGTGTCCCACGGCGATGCCTCCAGCTTCGCTTCAACCTTATATTCGGCCTCGAGACGGCTGATCAGCACGTCGAGCTGCAACTGGCCGACGACGCCGACGATCATGTTCGACCCGATTTCGGGATAGAAGACCTGGATGATCCCCTCCTCCGCCATGTCGTCGAGGGCCTTTCGGAGCTGCTTGGTCTTGGTCGGATCGACCAAGGCGACGCGGCGCAGGATTTCGGGCGCGAAATTGGGCAGGCCGGTGATAGTGATGTCGCTGCGTTCCGACAGCGTGTCGCCGACGCGCAGCGTGCCGTGGTTGGGAATGCCGATGATGTCGCCGGGCCACGCCTCCTCGGCCATTTCGCGGTCCTGCGCAAGGAACAGCATCGGGCGGCTGATCGCGATCGCCTTGCCCGTCCCGCCCTGCGTCAATCGCATGCCGCGCTCGAACTTGCCCGAGCACAGGCGCATGAAGGCGATGCGGTCGCGGTGCGCGGGGTTCATGTTCGCTTGCACCTTGAAGATGAAGCCGGTGACGGCATCGTCGTCGGGGCACACGGGCGCAGGCTCGGCGGGCTGCGGCTGCGGCCCCGGCGCATGCGCGGCGAGTGCGGCGAGCAGGTCGACGACGCCAAACTCCTTGAGCGCCGACCCGAAATAGACTGGCGTCAGGTCGCCACCGCGATAAGCCGCCGCGTCGAAGGGCGCATAACCCGCCGAAGCCAGTTCGATCTCTTCGTTGAACTGGTCGAGCGCGCGCGAGTCGACCGCCGCCGCCAGCTTCGGATCGTCATGGCCGGCGAGCGCGATCCGCTCGCCCTCGAACGCGCGCGAGGCTTCCTTGCCCGGGACTGCGAGCGACGGTTCGACGAGATCGTAGAGGCCGGAGAAGGTTCCGCCCATCCCCACCGGCCAGTTCATGGGGCAGACGTCGAGCGCGAGCCGGTCGGCGACCTCGTCGAGCAGTTCGAAGGGCGACTGACCTTCGCGGTCGACCTTGTTGATGAAGGTGACGATCGGTACCGATCGCAAGCGGCACACTTCGAACAGCTTCAGCGTCTGCGGCTCGATGCCCTTGGCGGCGTCGATCACCATCACCGCACTGTCGACCGCGGTCAGCGTGCGATAGGTGTCCTCGCTGAAATCCTCGTGCCCCGGCGTGTCGAGCAGGTTGAAGACCAGCCCCGCATGCTCGAAGGTCATCACCGACGATGTGACCGAAATGCCGCGCTGCTGCTCGATCTTCATCCAGTCGGAGCGCGCGCGCCGCGCCTGCCCGCGCGCTTTCACCTCGCCCGCCATGTGGATCGCGCCACCCGCGACGAGCAGCTTTTCGGTCAAGGTGGTCTTGCCCGCGTCGGGGTGCGAGATGATGGCGAAGGTGCGGCGGTCGGGACGGTTCTGGGACATGGCGCGGGCGGTTAGCAGGGTGCGGGGCGAGTGGAAAGGGGCTGGCGCCGCCGCCATCGCATAGGCAAGAGCGGACAATGCGAAACTCCCTTTTTGCCCTCGCGCTGATCGGCGCGCCCGTCGCCGCGCAGGATTCACTGCTCATCGGCGAATACGGCCTTGCCGAAGGCCCCGACGTTGGCGGCGGCCTGCGGATAAGGAACGACGGGCGTTTCCAATATGGGCTCGCTGCGGGCGCGCTCGACGAACGCGCCGAGGGGCGCTGGGAAGCGCGCGGGGACATGATCTGCCTGACCACCGACCCCAAGCCGGTGCCGCCGACGATGTCGAAAGGCAAGACCGGCGAGATCGACGGCGCGGTGCCCACCATCCTCGTCACCTGGCCGAACGGCCGGACCATCGCAGGTGTCGATTTCACGATCGGTTTCGACAGCGGCGCGCCGATCGACGGCTACACCCAATATGACGGCTGGACGATGCCCGACGACGACCCGCGCATCCCGCGCTGGATCGAGGTGCGCGAGCCGATTTACAGCATCACCGCGCCGCGCTTCGACCTGACCGAAGCCGACGGCGGCAAGCTGCGCGTGATCATCGAACCCAACGACATCGGAGTCGTCGATTTCGACGGGGCGTGCGCCGAGCGTACCGAGCGCGGGCTGACATTGCATCGCGCCGAGGGCACCATGCGGTTCGTGCGGGTGGGTGACGAATAGGGCCGAATCGACATATGGCGAATCACCCGCGACATTTTATTTCAAAGTATACGAAAGTCACACGACATCCTCCTCCATTTCGTCTCCTGAGCCGGGTTGAAGCCGTGGCGGAAGGGAGGAGAGAGGGCGAACGGAGCGGCGCATCGCGAAAGGGCTATCATGCCCCGATATTGTAGGAAAGCGCTGCAGTTCCGGGGGTAGCGCCCGCCCTTCACCTTCGTCATGCTGAACTTGTTTCAGCATCCATGCCGGGACTCGAAATCGGCGCCGCGCCGAAGGAAACGGCAGACCATGG
>NZ_BCUA01000007.1 GCF_001591045.1 Sphingopyxis granuli NBRC 100800
GGGGGCGATCGCGGCCCGCCGACGCTGTTTGAGGACGCCAGCCCCCTCCACCGCTTCGCGGTCCCCCTCCCCGCAAGCGGGGAGGATTTTGATTGCCACGCTCACGTCTCCACTCCCACGCGCTGAATCTCCCATTGCAGGTCTATGCCGCTGTTCGTCTTCACCCGGCGGCGCACCTCTTCGCCCAGCGCCTCGATGTCGGCGCTGGTCGCGGTGCCGGTGTTGATGAGGAAATTGGTGTGCTTCTCGCTGACCTGCGCGCCGCCGACCGTGAGCCCGCGGCAGCCGGCCGCGTCGACGAGCTGCCACGCCTTGTGCCCCTCGGGATTCTTGAAGGTCGAGCCGCCGGTGCGCGAACGCAGCGGCTGCGACGCCTCGCGGCTCGCCGATATGCGGTCCATCTCGGCCTGGATCGCCCGCGGGTCGCCGGGGCGGCCGCGAAAGATCGCGCCGATCACCACCGCGCCCGCGGGCAAGGCGCTGTGGCGATAGCTGTAGCCGAGGTCGGCAAGCGGCAGCGTGCGGCGCTCGCCCGAGCGCAGCACGACCTCGGCCTCGACCAATATGTCCTTGACCTCGCTGCCGTATGCGCCGCCGTTCATGCGCACGAAGCCGCCGACGGTGCCGGGGATCGAGCGCAGGAATTCGAGCCCCGCGATGCCGGCGTCGCGCGCGGTCGAGGAGACGAGGATGCCCGACGCGCCGCCGCCGCAGCGCAGCGTCGTCGCCTCGATGGCCGCGACCGTCGCGAACGCCTTGCCCAGCCGCACGACGACGCCGGGGAAGCCGCCGTCGCGGACGATCAGGTTCGAGCCGAGACCGAGCGCCATGACGGGGATCGCGGGGTCGAGATCCCGCAGGAAGGCGGACAGGTCGTCGGCATCCTTCGGCTCGAACAGCCAGCCGGCGGGACCGCCCGCCTTGAACCAGACGAGCGGCGCCAGCGGGGCATCGGGGGTGAGCTTGCCGCGGACATTCCCAAATGCCGTTTGCCCTGAGCCTGTCGAAGGGCCGATCTTCCCTTTTTCCTCCGCACGAGAAAAGGACTGTCCTTCGACAGGCTCAGGACGAACGGCTTTGGGATCGGACGTCATGCCTGCCCCTCCACCGCCGCCGCCAGTCCTGCCGCGATCTTCGTGATGTCGCCCGCGCCGAGGCAGATGATCCGGTCGCCGGCGCCGATCTGCCCCGCCGCGATCGCCCCGGCGACCGTCGCGGCGAGCGCCGCGGCGTCGGGGACGAAGGCGACGTCGCGGTGGCCGCGGTCGCGCAGCCCCTCGACGAGCGCCGCCGACGTCACCCCCTCGATCGGCGCTTCGCCCGCCGCGTAGACCGGCAGCGCATAGACGATGTCGGCGTCGTTGAACGCCTGCTGGAACTCGTCCATATGGTCGCGAAGACGTGTAAATCGGTGCGGCTGGACCACCGCGACGACGCGCCCCATCCCCACGCCCTCGCGCGCGGCGGCGAGCACGGCGCGGATCTCGACCGGGTGGTGGCCGTAATCGTCGATGACCGTCACGACACCTTCAGCCGCCGCGATCTCGCCGACCTTGGTGAAGCGGCGCTTGACCCCCGCGAACCCCTCGAAGCCCGACACGATGCGCGCGTCGGGCACGCCCATGTGCAGCGCCACCGCGACCGCCGCGAGCGCGTTCTGGACATTGTGGCGGCCCGCCATCGGCAGGTGGATGCCCTCGATCGTCCGGCTGCTCCCGTCGGCCAAGCGCACCACGACGTCGAAGCGGTTGCCGTCGGGTCCCGGCGTCACATTGGTGCCGCGCACGTCGGCCTGCGCGGAGAAGCCGTAGGTGACGATGCGCCGGTCGCGGATGCGCGGGATGATCGCCTGCACCTCCGGATGGTCGAGGCAGAGCATTGCGGCGCCGTAGAAGGGCACATTCTCGATGAACTCGACGAAGGCGGCCTTGATCGCGTCGAAGCTGCCGTAATGGTCGAGATGTTCGGGATCGATGTTGGTGACGACCGCGATCGTCCCGTCGAGGCGCAGGAAGCTGCCGTCGCTCTCGTCGGCCTCGACCACCATCCAGTCGGACGCGCCGAGCCGCGCGTTCGAACCATAGCTGTTGATGATGCCGCCGTTGATGACCGTCGGGTCGATCCCGCCCGCATCGAGCAGCGCGGCGACGAGGCTGGTCGTCGTCGTCTTGCCGTGCGTCCCGGCGATGGCGACGGTCGACTTGAGCCGCATCAGCTCGGCGAGCATTTCGGCGCGGCGGACGATCGGCACGCGCTGCGCGAGCGCCGCCTCGACCTCCGGATTGCCGCGCTGGACCGCGGTCGAGGTGACGACGACCGCGACGCCCTCGACATTTTCGGGGGCGTGGCCGATCGCCACCTTGATCCCGCGCCGACGCAATCCCTCGACGACATAGGATTCGGCGATGTCGCTGCCCTGCACCTGATAGCCGAGGTTGTGCATCACCTCGGCGATCCCCGACATGCCGATGCCGCCGATGCCGATGAAGTGGATGATGCCGATATCGGTCGCGACGCCGCGCATCAGTTCGCCTCCCGCGCCGCGGCGACGCCGCTTGCCGGCGCGCGCTGGGCGCTGGCGCCGACGCGGATCACATCCATCAGCGGCGGCGGCGCGAAGGATTCGACGAGGTCGGCCAGATCGCGCGTCGCTTGCGGTAGGCCGCAGCCCGCCGCATGCCCGGCCGCCGCCTCGAGCGCGCCGGGTTCGAGCGCCATGCGCTGGATATGCTTGGCGACCGCGGCGGGGGTGAAATCCGCCTGCGCGAAGGCGATGGCGCCCCCCGCCTCGACCAGGTCGACGACGTTCCAGCGCTGGTGATCGTCCATCGCGTGCGGATAGGGGACGAAGATCGCCGGGCGGCCCGCGCAGGCCAGTTCGGCGACGGTCGAGGCGCCGGCGCG
Source organism: Sphingopyxis granuli NBRC 100800 (assembly GCF_001591045.1). Taxonomy (GTDB): domain Bacteria; phylum Pseudomonadota; class Alphaproteobacteria; order Sphingomonadales; family Sphingomonadaceae; genus Sphingopyxis; species Sphingopyxis granuli. Next base: position 2,905 of record NZ_BCUA01000007.1, read on the forward strand.
GCCGATGAACAGATGCGCCCAGCGCAGCCGTTCGGGCAGGTCGGCGATATAGGGCGCGCATTCGGCCGCGACGCCGAGTTCGGCATAGCGGGCGCGCACGCCCTCGATATCCGCCTCGCGCGCCTGCTGCACGACCTGGAGCCGTTCGAGCAACGCGGGGGGCAGCATCGCGATCGCGGCGGGCACGACCTCGCTCAGCACCGTGGCGCCGAGGCTGCCGCCGACGACGAGCAGGCGGACGATGCCGTCCTCGGGCAGCGGCGGGAAGCCTTCCTCGCGGATCGCGACGATCTCCTCGCGTACCGGATTGCCGGTGAGGTGGCGCTTCATCGCCTGCTTTTCGGGGAAGCGGTGGATGTTGCGGTAGGCGACGGCCACCGCGTCGACGCGCGGCGCCATCAGCCGGTTGACGCGGCCGAGCACCGCATTCTGTTCGTGGATCACGCGCGGCCGCCGCGTCGCCCCCGCGGCGAGCAGGCTGGGCAGCGAGGGATAGCCGCCGAAGCCGACGACGACGGCCGGGTCGAATTCGCCGATCAGTTCGATCGCCTGCCGGCGCCCCTTGCGGATCGCCAGCGCCGCCTTGACCCAGCCGACGGGGCCGCCGTGGACGCGGCCGGCGGGCAGCACATGCGTTTCGAGTTCGGCGGGCGCGCCCGGAATCCTGAGGCCGCGGTCGTCGCTGACCAGCGCCACGCGGTGCCCGCGCGCGATCAGTTCGCCCGCCAGCGCATAGGCGGGCAGCATATGGCCGCCGGTGCCGCCGGCGGCGAGGAGGAAGTGGCGGGTCGCGGTCATCGGCGGGCGATCATTTCTTGTTCCAGTTGCGGGTCAGGGACACCCGCGCGGCATAGGGGTTCCGCCGGGTCAGCGACAAGAGCAAACCCATGCCGATCGACAGCGCGATGAAGGAGGAACCGCCATAGCTGATGAAGGGCAGCGTCATCCCCTTCGACGGGAAAAGCTGGGTGTTCACCGCCATGTTGATCGTCGCCTGCCCCCCGAACTGCGCGATCAGGCCGGCGACGGCGAGGATCAGGAAGCTGTCCTCTTCGTCGAGCAGGCGGACGAGGACGCGGACGATGATCGCGAGATAGAGGACGACGATGGCAAGGCACGCGATCAGCCCGAATTCCTCGCCGATCACCGAGAAGATATAGTCGGTGTGCGCCTCTGGCAGCTTGAACTTGGCGAGCCCGGCGCCGGGGCCGGTGCCGATCAGCCCGCCGGCGGTGATCGTCGCATGCGCCTTGTCCTCCTGAAAGCTGTCGCCTTCGCCGAACAGCCAGCTGTTGATGCGCTGGGTCGCGACCGAATAGGTGAAATAGGCGACGACCAGCCCTGCGAGCCCGCCGGTGGCGAGCAGCACGATGATCCGCATCGAAAGCCCCGCGACCATCACCAGCACCAGCCAGGTACCGATGAAGATGATCGTCTGCCCCAGGTCGGGCTGTCCCATCAGCAGCACCCCGATGATGCCGGTCAGGACGAAGGAGAGCGGCACGACCGGCAGGCTTTGGTCGTGGAGCCGCAGCGACAGGATCCACGCGAGCGACACCGCGAAGAAGGGCTTGAGGAATTCCGATGGTTGCAGCCGGAACATGCCGCTGCCGAGCCAGCGCTGCGCCCCGTTCACCGAGGCGCCGATCAGAGGCACCAGGAACAGCAGGATCAGGAAGGTCAGCGTGCCGTAGATGGCGAAGCGCCGCGCCTGCGGCTTGGGCAGCATCGACACCGCGAGCATCACCGGCACGCCGACGATCACCCACATCAGCTGGCGGTAGAAATAATAGAGCGGATCGAGGCTGGCGGTCGTCGTCGACAGTTTCTGCGCCGCGACCGGCGAAGCGGCGGCGACGGCGACCAGCCCGACCGCGACCAGCATCGAGACGAGGAGCAGCAGCACCCGGTCGATTTCCCAGAACCACAGGCCGAGCGGCGTGCGGTCGGCGCGGCTGAGCCGCGGCCCGCGGCGCTTCGCCGTCCGGGTCGTCGCCGCGATGATGGGTCGTTCGGTGGCGTTCATGCTGTCCGGCTCCCCACTCATGCCCTGGCCAACACCGGGCGGGCACCTGCCCCGTCCGTTCGCGTCGAGCGAAGTCGAGACGTCCATCGGCCGTGCACGACTTCGCGGCGTCTCGACTTCGCTCGACACGAACGGAGATGAAAGGCCGTCATTCGCCAAGCGCCAAAACGGCCGCGCGGAACGCGTCGCCGCGCTGCTCATAATCCCCGAACTGGTCGAAGGAGGCGCAGGCGGGCGACAGCAGCACGACGTCGCCCGGCCGGACGGCGGCGGCGGCCTGCGCGACGGCGGTCGCGAGGTCGCCCGACCGTTCGACCGCGATGGCGTCGCCGATCTCGACCGCGAACGGGTCCATCGCCTCACCGATCAGATAGGCGCGCCTGACGTTGCCAAACCACGGGCGGCAGGCGGCGAGCCCGTCGCCCTTCGCCCGCCCCCCGGCAATCCAGTGCAGACGCTGGTCCGGCGCCGGCGGAAAGGCCGCCAGCGCCGGTGCAGCGGAAGCCGCGTTGGTCGCCTTGCTGTCGTTGTACCAGCGGGCGCCACGGGCTTCGCCGACCCATTCCATGCGATGCGGGAGCGCGGTGTAGGTCGCGAGCCCACGCTCGATCTGTTCGTCGTTCAGCCCCAGCACGCGGCACACCGCGATCGCGCAGACGGCGTTCTGTGCGTTGTGCGGTCCCTGCAGCGCGGGCCAGCGCGCCTGGTCGGCGGGGTCGATATCCTTTGCCGACACGCGGTGGAGCCGATGCGCGACGCGCCCCGCGATCATCCGCGACGGATCGTCGTCGACCGCGATCACCGCGACCTGATCGGGGGTCTGGAGCGCGAAGAGGCGCGCCTTCGAGGCGGCATAGCTTTCGAAACCGTCGTAGCGGTCGAGATGGTCGGGCGTGATGTTGGACAGCACGGCCACGTCGCAGGCGAGGCTGCTCGTCAGGTCGATCTGATAGCTCGACAGTTCCAGCACATAGACGCCGACGCCGTTTTCATTTGGCGACAACGGATCGCGCGTCAGGATCGGCAGGCCGATGTTGCCGCCCATCAGCGCCGGGATCGCCGCCGTCTGGAGCATATGGGTAATCAGCGCGGTGACGGTCGACTTGCCGTTGGTGCCGGTGATGCCGACGACCTTGTGCGGGGGCAGATCGGCGCGCGCCTCCGCGAACAGTTCGACGTCGCCGATGACCGGCACGTGCGCCGCGCGCGCATGGTCGGCGATCGGATGGCGGTTGAGCGGCACCCCCGGCGAGACCACGACGCCCGCGAAACCGGCGAGGTCGATCGCCAGCGGATCGCCGATGTCGGCGCCGAGCGCCATCGCCGCGTCGCGCGCGTCGGCGCGGTCGTCCCACGCGGTGACGCCCGCGCCGCCGGCGATCAGCGCCTCGACCGTGGCGAGGCCCGAGCGCGCCAGCCCGAGCACCGCATAACGGCGGCCGGCGAAGGCGCGCGCGGCGATCATCGCAGCTTGAGCGTCGCGAGCCCCGCGAGCGCGAGGACGATCGAGACGATCCAGAAGCGGATGACCACGGTCGATTCGGGCCATCCCAATTGCTCGAAATGATGGTGAATCGGCGCCATGCGGAAGACGCGCCGCCCGGTGCGTTTGTACCAGAAGACCTGGATGATCACCGACAGCGCCTCGGCCACGAACAGCCCGCCGACGAGGACCAGCACCAGTTCGTGCTGCGCGGTGACGGCCATCGTCGCGAGCGCCCCGCCCAGCGCGAGGCTGCCGGTGTCACCCATAAACACCGCCGCCGGCGGCGCATTGAACCACAGGAAAGCCAGGCAAGCGCCGATGATGGCCGCGGCGAAGATCGCGAGCTCGCCCGCCCCCGGCACGTGCGGTATGCCGAGGTAGCCCGCGAACTTCGCATTGCCCGACAGATAGACGATGACGAGGAAGGTCAGGCTGGCGATCATCACCGGAAAGGTCGCGAGCCCATCGAGCCCGTCGGTCAGGTTCACCGCATTGCCGAAGCCGACGATCAGCACCATCGCGAAGACATAGAAGAAGGGCCCGAGCGGGATGGTGACGTCGCTGAAGAAGGGCAGATAGAGGTCGGTGCCGGTGCGCGACACGATCAGCAGCACCGCGACCGCGGCGATGCCGAATTCGATTGCCAGGCGCACACGCCCCGGAATGCCGCGATGGCTGGCCTTGGTCACCTTGTCGAGATCGTCGAGGAAGCCGACGAGCGCGAAGCCGCCGGTGACGAACAGGCAGGCCCAGACGAAGCGGTTCGACAGGTCCATCCACAGCAGCGCCGAAACCATCAGCGAAATCAGGATCATCAGCCCGCCCATCGTCGGCGTGCCGCGTTTCGCCAGATGGCTTTGCGGGCCGTCGTCGCGGATCGGCTGCCCCTTCCCCTGCCGCATGCGCAGCATCAGGATGAAGCGCGGCCCGATCCACAGCCCGATGATCAGCGCGGTCGCGACGGCGGCGCCCGAGCGGAAGCTCAGGTAGCGGATGAGGTTGAGAGCCCCGGGAAAGCCAAGCCATTCCGCCAGCCAGTATAACATCAATAGTCCCCGTTGGTCAGCGCCGTGACGACATGCGACAGGCCGACGCTGTTCGATCCCTTGACCAGCACGACGTCGCCGGCGCGGATCACGTCCTTCAGCCGCGCGGTCGCGTCCACGTGGGCGGGCACATGCTCGAAATCGACGCGCCCCTCAAGCGCTTTGGCGAGCGGCGCCATCTCTTCGCCGACGAGCAGGGCGAACTGCACTCCCGCCGCGACGAGCGGAGCGGCCAACCCTTCGTGGTAGGCGGCGCCATCGGGGCCGAGTTCCTTCATGCTCCCCAATATCGCCACCTTGCGCCCGGCGGATTCGTCGCCGAGCAGGCCGATGGTCGCCGCCATCGAAGTGGGGTTGGCGTTATAGCTTTCGTCGATGACCCGAATCTCGCCGCCGGGCACCGCGACGCGGTGGCGCGCGCCGCGTCCCGCGAGCCCGCCCATCTCGGCAAAGGCGAGCCCCGCCGCGGGCAGGTCGCCGCCGACCGCCTTGACCGCCGCGAGCACCGCCAGCGCGTTCGACACCCAATGCGCCCCCGCCTGCGCGATGGTGAAGCAGAGCAGCGCATCCTGCACCTGCGCCGTGACCAGCGAGCCGCCCTGTCCGTCGGGCAGCCAGTCGACCGCGCGCACGTCCGCGCCCTCGCCGAAACCGAAGCTGACGATGTGCGCGGCATGCTGCTCCGCCTTCGCGCGCAGCCGCGCATGATGCGGGCTGTCGAAGGGGATGATCGCGGTGCCGCCGGGTTCGAGCCCCTCGAAAATCTCGCCCTTGGCGTCGGCGATCGCCGCTTCGCTGCCGAAATATTCCATATGCGCCGGGGCGATGGTGGTGACGATCGCGACGTGCGGGCGGACCATGCGGGTCAGCGCCGCAAGTTCGCCTTCATGGTTCATGCCCATCTCGAAGATGCCGAAGTCGGCGGCCCCCGGCATGCGCGCGAGGCTGAGCGGCACGCCGACATGGTTGTTGTAGCTCTTGACCGAGCGATGCGCCTTGCCGGGGCGGAAGCGGTCGAGCGCCGCGAACAGCGCCTCCTTCGTCCCCGTCTTGCCCGCCGATCCGGTGACGCCGACGATCCGGGCATGGCTGCGCGCACGCGCCGCGATGCCCAGCGCATTCAGTGACGCCGCGCTGTCGGCGACGCGGACGTGCGGGTAATCGACGGAGGTTTCGCAGACGATACCCGCGGCGCCGGCGGCGATCGCCTTGTCGATGAACTTGTGGCCGTCGGTCGCCTCGCCCTTCATCGCGATGAACAGGTCGCCCTTCGCCACCTCGCGCGAATCGAAGGCGACGCCCTGCACGGTGAAGTCGGCGCTGGCGGTGCCGCCGGTGGCTGCGGCGATGGCGCGCGCGGTCCACAGCGGAGTCATGCCGCCGCCTCCCGCGCGACGGCGACGTCGTCGAAGGGGATGACGCGCGCCGCGGCGCCGCTGCCGACGATCTGCCCCTGCTCGTGCCCCTTGCCTGCGATGCAGACGATGTCGTCGGCGCGCGCCTCGGCGATCGCGGCGGCGATCGCGGCGCGGCGGTCGCCGATCACCCGCGCATCGGGCGCGCCCCCGGCAATCGCGGCGCGGATGGCGGCGGGGTCCTCGCCGCGCGGATTGTCGTCGGTGACGATCAGCACGTCGGCCCCGGCGGCCGCCACCCGGCCCATCTCGGGCCGCTTGTCGCGGTCGCGGTCGCCGCCGGCGCCGAAAACGAGGATCAGCCGCCCGCTCGCATGCGGGCGCAGCGCGTCGAGCGCCGCCGCGATCGCGTCGGGCGTGTGGGCATAATCGACATAGACCGGTGCGCCCGCGCGAGTGATCGCCGCGCGTTCGAGGCGGCCGCGCACCGGCTGGAGACGGGCGAGATTGGCCAGCGTCTGTTGGACGTCGCCGCCGGTCGCGATGACGAGCCCCGCCGCGACCAGCGCATTGGCGGCCTGATAGGCGCCGATCAGCGGCAGCGTGACCTTCTGCGCGAGCGGCCCCGCGGCGATCGTCAGCGACTGGCCGAGCTGGGTCGGCTCGCGCGCGACGAGCCGCAGCGTCTCGCCCTCGCGCCCGACCGTCAGAATCCGCAGGCCGCGCTGCTTCGCTTCATATTCGGCGGCCGCCGACCACAGATCGTCGGCCCAGATCACCGCGACGCCGTCCGGATCGACCACTTCGCGGAACAGCCGCATCTTCGCCGCCAGATAGGCGTCCATGTCGCCATGATAGTCGAGATGGTCGTGGCTGAGGTTGGTGAAGGCGGCCGCCTTCACCGGCACCCCTTCGGTGCGATACTGGTCGAGGCCGTGGCTCGACGCTTCGAATGCGGCGTGCGTCACGCCTTCCGCGGCGAGCCCCGCCATGTTCGACAGGAAGGTCACGATGTCGGGCGTCGTCAGCCCGGTCGACGCGCTGTCGTTCGAGGTGGTGATGCCCAGCGTGCCGATCGAGGCGGCGTGGAAGCCCGCCATGCGCCAGAGCTGGCGCGTCATCTCGACCGTCGAGGTCTTGCCGTTGGTGCCGGTGACCGCGACGCAGGTCGCCGGAAAGCGGTGGAAGAAGCGCGCCGCGATGTGCGCGAAGGCGCGCCTTGGGTTGGGGTCGGCGATGTGCACCGCGCCCGCCACCGTCGCCCCCGGCCGCGCGACCACGGCGATCGCGCCGGCCGCGATGGCGGCGGGGATGAAATCCTCACCGTTGAACCGTTCGCCGGCGAAGGCGCCGAAGATCGTGCCCGGCGCGACCTTGCGGTGGTCGATGGCGAGCCCGGTGACGACCGGGTCGGCACCCGAGGGGCCCGGCGGGTCGAGGAGCGCCAAGAGACGCATCAGTCCGCCTTCCCGCCCTTCCAGAGCAGCGGCGTCAGTTCGGACACGTCGACGTCGCGGCTTTCGTCGGGGAAGACGCCGAGCATCGGCCCCGCGCGCATCACCACTTTCCGGACCACCGGCGCGGCGGTCCAGCCGGCGGTGCGCTGCCCCGAGCTGAAGGCGTTGCCCTTCGGCTCGTCGATCATCGCGAGGACGACGTAGCGCGGATTGTCCATCGGGAAGGCGGCGGCGAAGGTCGAGACGAGCGAATGGCGGCGATACCCGCCCGCGCCCGGCTTTTCGGCGCTGCCCGTCTTGCCGCCGACGCGGAAGCCGGGCGCGTCGGCCTGGCGCCCGGTGCCGTCGGACACGATCAGGCGGAGAAGCTGGCGCATCCGTGCGCTGGTCGACGCCTTGAACACGCGGCGCCCCTGCGGCGGCGCCTTGTCGCCCAGCTTGAGGATTGTCGCCGGGCGCCAGATGCCACCGTTGACGAGCGCCGCATAGGCGCTGGCGAGGTGCAGCGGAGTCACCGCGATGCCGTGGCCGTAGCTGGTCGTCATCGTCGTCAGCCGGCCCCAGTCGCGCGGCCACAGCGGAAACGCCCGTTCCTTGATGTCGATCCCCGGCCGCTTGTCGAACTCGAGATTGCGGAACAGTTCCTCCATCTTCTCGCGGCCGAGCTGGTCGGCGATCTGCGCGGTGACGACGTTCGAGCTGTGGATCAGCGTTTCGGGCACGTTGAGCCAGCGGCCCATGCTGTGCGAATCGCGGATGCGGAATCCGGCGATCGCGAGCGGCCGGGTCGCGTCGTAGCGCTTCGCCATGCTGGTCACCACGCCATTGTCGATCGCCGCCCCGATCGACAGCGGCTTGAAGGTGGAACCGAGCTCGTAGAGGTTATAGGTCACCGCGTTGCGCCGCGCGCCGCCGTTGTCGGGCGCCAGCTTGTTCGGATTATAGGTGGGCAGCGAGGTCATGGCCAGCACTTCGCCCGTGTGGACGTCGAGGATCAGCCCGGCGCCGCCGATCGCCTCCAGATTGGCGACGGCGTTCGACAGCTCGCTTTCGAGTACGCCCTGCACGCGCGCGTCGATCGACAGCGCGAGCGGATCGCCGCGCGTCGCCTTGTCGGTCAGCCGTTCCTCGAACGCGCCCTCGACCCCGGTGACGCCCTGCCCGTCGGCGTTGGTGAAGCCCAGCACGTGCGCGGCGAGCGAAAGCTGCGGATAGAGCCGCTCCTTCTCGCGCGGGAAGTCGAACCCGACATCGCCGATCGCGTTGACCGCGGCGACCTGATCGGGCAGCGCGCGGCGGCGGATATAGGTGGGACGCGGCCCGTTCAGCTTTGCGAGCAGGTCCTCGCGCGGCATGTCTGGAAAGATCCGGTGCAGCTCGTCGGCCAGATAGGGCCGGCTGTTGAGCAGCTTCGACGGCACGACACGGATTGAATAGCCGTCGATCGTCCGCGCCAGCGGCACGCCGTTGCGGTCGACGATGTCGGCGCGCGCGGGCACGAAGGTCGCCGATCCGTTGCGGTGCCCGGCGGAAGTGTCGAACAGCGCGAAATAGACGAGCCGCACCGACACAAGGAAAAAGGCCGCCATGAACAGCAGCATCAGCATCATCAGACGCTGCTGCGCGGTCAGCAATATCTGCTGCCGCACCCCCGCGGTCCGTACCCGGGTCGGTCGGACGACCAGCGTGTTCATTGCGGCGTCTTGCCTCCCGCCGCTTCGCGGGCCGCCTGACGCTTGAGGTCGGCGAGCGTCGATTCGGTGAGGAGCTGGTCCTCGATCATCTTGAGCTGTTCACGCCGCCGCGTCGGCGCCATGTGTGGCAGCGCGTCGCTGCGCACCGCGCTGTCCGCCTGCGCGAGCACGACGGGCTTTTCGGCGGCGGGCCGCGCGGCGGCCGGCGGGGCGGGCGCGGCTTCGGGCGTGCCGACCGGGCTGACCATCGCCATCAGCACCGGCGCGACCTCGTTCGCGCCGCGCGCGCGCGGCAGGCGGTCGATCGAGGCGAGCTGCGTCTCGCTCGACAGATATTGCGACGCCGAGGGCGCCGAATAGCCGAAGGTGTCGGCGTTCCACTGTTCGAGCTGGCGCATCGACGCGCGCACCGCCAGTTCGGATTCGAGATAGCGGATATTGTCGCGCGTCCGGTCGATCTGCTTTTCGATGCGCGACAGTTCGCTGCGCGTCGCCGCGACCTTGAGCGACACGGGGTAGAGCATCATCGCGAAGACCAGCACCAGCAGGACCAGGCCGATCCCCTGAAGCTTGCGGGCCGCCATCAGCATGACATCGCCTCCTTCGTCATCGTCGCGGGCCAGGCGGGCGCCGCCGTCCGCACCGCGCTGCGCAGCGTCGCCGAACGCGCGCGCGGATTGCGCGCCTCTTCGGCCTTGCCCGGGCGCAGCTTGCGCGCGGGCGGGTGGAAAGTGGCGGCCCGCGCCGAAGGAAGAAGCGCGGGCCGGTGGCGCGAACCGCCGGCGTCGCCGCCGCTGCGTTCGCGCAGGAAATTCTTCACGATGCGATCCTCGGTGCTGTGAAAGCTGACCACCGCAAGACGGCCGCCGGGGCGCAGCACGCGTTCCGCCGCCTCCAGCCCCGCGACCAGTTCGTCGAGTTCGCCGTTGATGTGGATGCGGATCGCCTGAAAGCTTTTCGTCGCCGGGTCCTTCGGCGCGCCCGGCGGATGCCGCAGCGCCTTGCGGATCACCGCCGCGAGTTCGCCGGTGCGCGACAGCGGCCGCGCGGCGACGATCGCGCGCGCGACGCGGCGCGACTGGCGCTCGTCGCCATAATGATAGAGGACGTCGGCGATCTCGCTCTCGTCGGCGCGGTTCAGCCACTCGGCGGCGCTTTCGCCCTCCTGCGCCATGCGCATGTCGAGCGGGCCGTCGGCCTGAAAGGAAAAGCCGCGCGTTTCGCGGTCGAGCTGCATCGACGACACGCCGATGTCGAAGGCGATGCCGTCGATCGCATCGATCCCGCGCGCCGCGAGCAGGCGGTCGATCTCGCCGAAACGGCCGTGAATCAGCGTCAGCCGGCCGCCGGCCTCGTCGACCAGCGCCTGCCCCTCCGCGATCGCATCGGGGTCGCGGTCGCAGGCGATCACCTCCGCCCCCGCCGCGAGCATCGCGCGGGTATAGCCGCCGGCGCCGAAGGTCGCATCGACGTGCCGCTCGCCCGGACCGATGGCGAGCGCGGCGACGACCTCGTCGCGCAGCACCGGATCGTGGCGAGGATCGCGGGGAAGCCCGGTCACTTGCGCGCCCTCCCCTTCGTTTCGGCCCAGGCGGCCGCGAGCCGCTTGAGCACCGGATCGGCCTCGGCGCATTCGGCAAGCGTCGGCAGCCACCAGATTTCGAAGCGGCGACCCGATCCGACGAAGGCGGTCGCCCCCGCCTCTCCGACGCGGTCGCGCGCGGTGAAGTTGGGGAGGAAGCGCCCGCTGTCGTCGAGCGTATAGGCCTCGGTATAGCTGAAGCGCTTCTTGAACGCCTCGTCCTCGTCGAAGTCGAGATTGCGGGCGAGCGCGGTGTCGCGATCGCGCTCGATCTCGTCGGAGAGGCGGTCGTACTGGTCCTGCCCATAGGCGACCAGGCAGGGCAGCTTTTCATGGAAGCCGACCCAGAGCACGCGCTGACCGTCCGCATTGAGGGGCACATTGTTGCGGAACTGCGAAGGGACGGCGATCCGCCCCTTGCCATCGATCGCGGCGAAGTTGGTGCCCGAGTATCGTCCGGGCGTTACAACCGCCATCGCTGCAGCCCCTATTTCTCGCGCCTCCGGGCAAAACTTCCCTGATCCCGAAATCGCAAGGATTCCGGGTCGAATGACTCAGGCGGAGATTGCCCCTCTCCGATTCCTGCCTATCAAGAGTCGTTCGGGGTGGAAAGGGGTATTTTAGGGTGAAACCGGGTATTCACGCCCCAAATTGGCGATTCTGAGGTAAATCGAGCGCCAAAACGGGCGCGCGGACGCCCGAAAGCGCTTCCGGCGACAGATCATGGATCGAAACGGATTGGCCATTATCCCTGTTCGGCAGCCAATTGATCCCCGGCGAAAGCCCGGCCCACGCGGGGCAGCGCTTCGCAATCTGGACCCCGGCTTTCGCCGGGGAACCGTATCGGGATTCAACGCCCTAACCGGCCGCCGGCCGTATCCACAGCGGGCGGAGCCAGCCTTGCGCGTCGTCCCGTCCGGCAAGCCGCGCCGCGATCCATTCGATCGTGTCGGCCTTGCGCAGATGCGCGGCCCAGCGCGGGACCGGCTGCCACAGCGGCGCGAACAGCAGGTCGGCGTCGCCGACCAGCCATGCCTGCCCCCGTCCGATCGGACAGGCGGCGACGCGCGCGTCCGCAAAGCTGCGGCATCCGGGCGGCAGACGCGCGAAGCGCCCGGCGCTGAACAGGCGCAGTCGCGCGCCGTCGACATCGACCGGCCGCGCCGCGCGGTCGCCCGGCGGCGCAGCATCCAGCGTCACGCCCCAATGATCGAGCAGCGGCGTGAGCAGGCTCGTGACCGGCGGATTGCGCGGGTCGCCGAGCGGATGCGCGGGCGGCCATCCCGACAGCGCGTCGGCGAGCACGACCGCCCGGCCCCCGCCGCGCACGAAGGCGTCGATCGCCACCAGCTCGCGCGGCGCGAGCGCGCGCGGGTGCGCGAGCAGCAGCGCGCCGCCCGGCGGCGGCGGATGGTCGACAAGGCTGTCGACGAGGCGGACCGGCAGCGCCGCCTCGATCGCACGGAGCGCCGGATCGTCCTGCGACCCGTCGGCGATCATCGCCGCGATGCCGCCGCCACCGGCCCAGCGCAACGGCAGCCCGGTCAGCATCGTCGCGGGCGCTGCGGCGCGGAAGGCCGGGCGATAGAGCAGCGCAAGCGCGGCGTGGCCGGCGGCAAACCAGCCGACAGCGAGCAGGAGCAGCGCGGCGACCCGAAGGGCGGCACGCCGGCGCCAGCGAACGATTGCGTCGCACAGCCACGCGGTGGCGGCGCCCGCGACGGCGACCAGCGCGACCCCTCCCCCATCGAGCGCGTGCGCCAGCAGAAGGGTGAGCAGACACTGGATCGCCGCAAGCGACAGCAGCGCGATCAGAAAGGCTCGCCATCGCGCGGGGGCCGCATCGTCACGGCGCCACCAAGCCAGCAGCGCCAGCGGCGGCACGAGCAGCGGCAGGGCAAGCGCGGGGTCGATCCGGCCGAGCATGGCCTGCCCGCCGGCGAACCAGGCGAGCGCCGCGGCAAGCGCCGCGACCGCGAGCGCCGGCCACAGCGACCCGCGGGCCGATGCCGTCACCGCTTCGACTGGCGGGCGCGGGCGAGTTCGGGATCGGGTTCGAGGTCGGGCACGGTCGCCACCGACGGCGGTGCCTGCGGCACCTTGATCGCGGCCCCCGCATTATCCTCCTTCGACACCGGCTGGACCCCCAGGTCCTCGAGCGGCGCACTGCCGCTGCCAGCCTCCGCGCCGGGCAGGCGGACCGCGGTGGCGGTCGCGACGTCCTTGGCCGCATTCTCGCGTGCCCGGTCGCCGATCACGCCCGCCAGCCCGACGAGCAGCAGCACGGTGACGACCCCCGCGATCCCGATCTGCAGCCGGCGCATCGTGTCATGGACCGGCACCGCGTCGGCGGGCGCCGACGCCTGTCCGCCAACGGTCGAGGACCGGATTTCGGGCCGGGTCACGCCGCCGCCTCCGCGAGCCCTTTGCTCGCGAGCCATTCGGGGTTGTAGAGCGTCGAGAGATAGCGAAAGCCGCTGTCGCACAGGATCGTCGCGATCCGCTTGCCGGGGCCCAGTTCGCGCGCCAGCGCCATCGCGCCCGCGACGTTGATCCCCGACGAAAGGCCGAGGCACAGCCCCTCTTCGGCGAGCAGGCGGCGCACCACCGCCAGCCCCTCCGCATCGGAAATGCGGAACTGCGTGTCGATCGGCGCGCCGTCGAGGTTGCCGGTGATGCGGTTCTGGCCGATCCCTTCGGCGACGCTCGACCCCTCGGGCTTCAGTTCGCCGCACTTGTAGTAATTATAGAGTCCGGCGCCGTGCGGATCGGTCAGCGCGATGGTGATCGCCGCGTCCTTGGCCTTCAGTCCCAACCCCGTTCCGGCGATCGTCCCGCCGGTCCCCGCGGCGCAGGTGAAGCCGTCGACGCGGCCGTCCATCTGCCGCCAGATCTCCTCCGCCGTGCCGAAGATATGCGCCTTGCGGTTGGCGATATTGTCGAACTGGTTGGCCCAGATCGCATTGTCGGTCTCTTCGGCGATGCGGCGCGAGGTGTGGACGAAATGGCCGGGATTGGCGAAGGGCGCGGGCGGCACGAGCACCAGTTCGGCGCCGAGCGCGCGGATCGTCGCCATCTTCTCGGCGCTCTGGTTGTCGGGCATGACGATGATCGTCTTGTAGCCGAGCGCGTTGCCGACGAGCGCGAGGCCGATGCCGGTGTTGCCCGCGGTTCCCTCGACGATCGTGCCGCCGGGCTTCAGGCTGCCGTTCGCCTCGGCGTCGCGGATGATATAGAGCGCCGCGCGGTCCTTCACCGATCCGCCGGGGTTCGCATATTCGCACTTGCCCCAGATTTCGCAGCCCGTTTCCTCGCTGGGCCCCTTCAGCAGCACCAGCGGGGTGTTGCCGATCAGGTCCAGGCTATTTTCAGCGATGGTCATGTCCCCGATCTAGGACGACGGCCCATGCGCCGCAAGACAGCTTCGCTTGGCCGGCCCATCGGCTGGCTTTGTCGACCAACGGGGCATCGGGTCCGACCAACGACAGTGCGCAGCCGTCCGAAGACTTGCCTTGGTGATATTATATCATTACTGCGACGACGCTATCGCTTCGAAACAGCAACGGGAATCCTCCATGCGTCTGTCATCCTCCGCCGCCGGCCTCACCCTCGCGCTCGTCCTTTCGGCTCCGGCCTTCGCGCAGGACCGCACCGCGAGAGGCGTTGGCGACGACCTGCACACCGACCAGCCGATCGTCGTGACCGCCCCCTATGTCCGCAGCCTCGACATCCTCGGCAACGTCTCGGTGCTCGAAGGCGACGAGCTGGCCCGCGACATCCGCGGGCAGATCGGCGACAGCCTGACCCGCCAGCCCGGGGTGTCGGCCACCAGCTTCTCCCCCGGCGCCTCGCGGCCGGTGCTGCGCGGCTTTTCGGGCGAGCGCGTGCGCGTGCTGACCGACGGCATCGGCTCGATCGACGTGTCGAACACCTCGGCCGACCATGCGGTGACGATCGACCCGCTGACCGTCGAGCGCATCGAGATATTGCGCGGCCCCGCGGTGCTGCTGTTCGGCAGCCAGGCGATCGGCGGTGCGGTCAACCTGTTCGACCGCCGCATCCCGCGCAAGGTTCCGGCGGACCATGTCCATATCGACGCGATCGGCGGCTATGCGACCGCGGCCGACGACCGCAACCTCGGCGGCTCAATCGACGTCGCGCTGAGCCCGCAGGTCGTCGCGCACTTCGACGGAAGCTGGCGCAAGACCGACGACATGCGCGTCGGCGGCTATGTCAACGCGCCCGGGCTGCGCGGCCAGCTGCTCCACCTCGCCGAGCATGCGGTCGAGGACGGCCACGCCGACGAGGCGGCGGAGCTGACCGCACAGGCGAACCGGCGCGGACGGATCGCCAACACCGCGAGCGAGACGTGGACGGCGGCGGGCGGCCTGTCGCTGATCAACGACGGCGGGCAGCTCGGCATCTCGGTCAGCTATTTCGACACCGGCTATGGCGTCCCCGAACGGCCCGATACCGCGCACGACCACGGGAACCACGACGACCACGATCATGACGACGACGATCACGGGCACGAACATGGCGAAGGCCCGGTGACGATCGGCATGAAGCAATGGCGCGCCGACCTGCGCGGCGAGGTCGAGCTGGGCGACGGCTTCTTCGACAAGCTGCGCCTGCGCGGCGGCTATGCCGATTACCAGCATACCGAATATGAAGGCGACGAGGTCGGCACGGTCTTTTACAACAAGGGGGTCGAGGGACGGCTCGAACTGGCGCAGAACGACCGCGGCGGATGGCGCGGAGCGAGCGGGGTGCAGTTCAGCCACCGCGATTTCGACGCGGTGGGCGCCGAAGCCTTCGTCCCGCGCAACCTGACCGACCAATATGCGCTGTTCACGCTTCAGGAATGGACGGCGGGGCCGCTCGGCCTCGAGGCCGCAGCGCGCTTCGAAAGCACCAGCGTCCGCGCGCCGGCGCTGGGCATCACGCGCGCCTTCGACACCTTCTCGGGCGCGCTCGGCGCCAATTACGACCTGACCGAGGCGGTGAAGCTGGGCGTGTCGGTGGCCCGCGCGGTGCGCGCGCCGTCGGCGGAAGAGCTGTTCTCGAACGGTCCGCACATCGCCACCCAGTCGTTCGAGCTCGGCGACGTCAACCTCAAGCGCGAGGCGAGCTGGGGCGCCGAAGCCTCGCTCAAGCTGCGCAGCGACCCGGTGAATTTCAGCCTTTCGGTCTATTCGAACTGGTTCGACGATTTCATCTATTCGGATGCGACCGGCGCCGAGGAGGATGGCCTTCCCGTTTTCCGCTATTTCCAGCGCGACGCGCGCGTCTGGGGTTTCGAGGCGGAGGCGAGCGCGCGACTGGCGCAGATCAGCGGCTTCGCCATCGTCGGCGACGTCACCGCCGACATGACGCGCGCGAAGATCAAGGGCGGCCCATATGTGCCGCGCATCCCGCCGCTGCGCATCCTGGGCGGGATCGAGGCGCAGGGCGACCGCGTCGATGCGCGCGCCGAGGTCGAATGGACCGACGACCAGACCCGCATCGCGGCCTTCGAGACGCCGACCAAGGGCTTCACGCTGGTCAACGCGTCGATCAGCTGGCGCCCGCTCCCCGAGGCGCGGCATCTGACGCTGTCGTTGGCGGCGAACAATATCTTCGACGTCGACGCGCGGCGCCACGCGAGCTTCACCAAGGATTTCGTGCCCCTCGCCGGCCGCGACATCCGCCTCACCGCACGGGCGAGTTTCTAGGGCTCGCTTCGATCCCATCGAAACGGAGCCCGGGAACGGAGCCTAGGAGGAAATATCCTCGATCGACCGGTCCTGCGTTTCCGGCCCGAACCACCAGACGAGCAGGGCCGCGGCGGAGAAGCACAGGGCGCAAGCGATGAAAGCGCCGGTATAGTCCCATTTCAGGATCAGGGCCGAGATGAGCAAGGGGCCCGAAACGGCCGCGATGCGCCCCACGGTCGAGGCGGTTCCCAGCCCGGTGGAGCGCGCGCGGGTCGGAAACAGTTCGGGCGTATAGGCGTAGATCGCCGTGGCGACCGAAACGAGGAAGAAGTGCATCGCCGCTCCGGCCGCGACGACGAGGACATATGTGGACGCCTGTCCATAGAGGAACGCGGCCACCGCGACGCACAACAGCGCGATGATGATGACGATCTTGCGCCCGAACCGCTCCATCGCCTGTCCCGTTATCCAGCCCGCCGGTATGCCCGCCATCGTGATGAGAACTCCTGTCCCGATGGATGCGGTAATGCTCATCCCGCGGTCGACGAGGAATTTTCCGACCCAGACGCTGATCCCATAATAGGCCAGCAGGAACAGGAACCAGAGCGACCAGGCAAACAAGGTTCGTTGCGCATAGCCGGGCGCGAACAGGGTGCGGAATCCGCCGTGTCCGGTTGTGGCACTCGCGACTTTTCCGTCCGATTTCGGCGATGGAAGCGGCTTTCCATATGCATCCGCAACGGCAGCTTCGAAGCGCCGCATGGCGTGCTCCGCCTCGTCGTGGCGGCCCGAAGCCTCGTACCAGCGCGGGGATTCCGGCAGGTTCCGGCGGATATACAGCGCGGCCAGCGCGACGACGAACATGACGACGAACATCGCCCGCCACCCCAGCGAAGTGCCGATGAGCGAAATCACGCCAAATGATGCCAGCGTGAAGAGAACGACCGAACTTTGCGACGCGACGTGCATCCATCCGCTGATGCTGGCGCGACGATTGGCGGGCATGATCTCGGCGACCAGCGCGAACACCGCGGGCAGTTCGGCGCCGAGCCCCAGACCCGTGACGAACCGGAAAAAGCTGAAGGACCAGATATCCCAGGAAAAGGCTGTCAGCAGGCTCGCCGTCCCCCAGATCAACATGCTGTGGATCAGGATTTTCCTGCGCCCGAAACGGTCGGACAGATATCCGGCGGCCGTGGCGCCGACGCCGACGCCTGCGAAAACCGACCCGCCGGCAATGCCCGCCTGCTGGACCGTCAGACCAAGATCGAGCGTGATAGCCGAGAGCAGGTAGGACAGCATGACGAGATCGACGGCGTCGGCGGCAAAGCATGTCGCGAGAATGACCGCGAGCCACCGTTGATAGCCGGTAAATGGCAGGCGCTCGAAACGCTCCGACAGCGAATATGCAGTCGGCCGGTCGGGCCGGGCAAGATGGCCGACGCCATGATGATCGGGGTTCTCATGCTTGTTTTTCATATGGCTGCCACTCCCATGTGGGCCGCGATCCTGAGGGCGTACCCGTTTGATTTGCTTGTTCGAGGCGTCGAATTGACGAAAATCCCGGGTTCATCCGGACACGGCGAGCCGCTTCGCTGCGCCGCAAGGCCGCGCGGACCGGGTTTGCAGCCGTTCGGTATCAGTGCGGGATTCGACCGGCTTCGCTCCCCTTTGGTTGAAGCATGAAAATTTTATAGATACGGTTTTATTTCTGTCAAGTTCGGTTTATCCGGACAGCATCGACAATCTGGACGGGGACGGCGCATGCCACGAATCGCCATCGGAGGCTTTGGTCACGAAACGAACAGCTTCGTTTCGCATCGCGCGGACTATGCGTATTTCGCGGACCATCGCGACCGTCCCCCGCTGGTCCGGGGCAGCGCCATCTTCGACTGGCTGCGCGATGGCGTGTTCCCCATCACCGCCTTCATCGAGGCCATGCGCGACGAGCATGTCCTGATACCGCTCGCATGGGCGCATGGCGGCGCGGGGGGACCGGTCACCGATGACGCGTTCGAACGCATCGCCGGCGAACTGGTCGGGCGCCTCTCCGAAGCCATGCCGATCGATGCCGTCTATCTCGACCTCCATGGCGCCATGGCATCCATTCCCTTCGAGGATGCCGAAGGGGAATTATTGCGGCGCGTTCGGACCGTCGTCGGCGACAGACCGATCGTCGTCAGCCTCGACTACCACGCCAATATCACGCCGGAGATGGTCGAGCATTGCGACGGCATGGTCGTGTTCCTGACCTATCCGCACGTCGATCGCCGGGAAACGGGGGAGCGCGCGGCAAAACTGCTTTCGAGCCTGCTGGGCAAGCCGCGTCCGGCGGGGCGCGCCGTCCGGCATATACCGTTTCTCATTCCAACGACCTCGCAATGCACGCTGGTCGAACCCTCGCGCAGTATTGTCGCGGAATCGCGATTGCTCGACGGCGATGTGCTGAGCCTTTGCTATGCCGCCGGATTTCCGCCTTCGGACCTGTTCTGGTGCGGCCCGACCGTGGTGGCCTATGCTGACAGCCAGACCGAAGCCGATCGCGTTGCCGACGCCCTGACGGAACTGATCGTGTCGCGCGAGGCGGATTTCGATGCGACATTGCTGACGCCCGCCGAAGGCGTGGCGCGTGCGATCGCGATATCCCGGACGGCCTCCCGACCCGTTGTACTGGCCGACGTGCAGGACAATCCGGGAGGCGGAGGCAGCGCCGACACGACGGGAATTCTTCGTGCGCTGCTAGAGGCCGGGGCGAGCAACGCGGTGGTCGGAATCCTCTGTGACGCCGACGCCGCAGCGGCGGCGCATGCGGCCGGAGAGGGATGCGAGATCGAAACAGGGCTTGGCGGGTGTGTCACGGTAGACGACGTGGAACCGGTTTACGCCCGCTACAAGGTGAAAACCTTGGGCACCGGCCGGTTTCGCACCAGTGGTGCCGTGGCTGGCGGGCTCGATGTCGATCTGGGACCGATGGCCCTGCTGACGGTCGGCGGTACGGAGATCGTAGTCTCGTCGAAGCGGATGCAGGCGATGGACCTCGAACCGTTTCGCCATCTGGGGGTCGAGCCGGCCGAACGGGATATCGTCGTGGTGAAGAGCGCGGTCCATTTCCGGGCGGAGTTCGGCCCGATCGCCGAACAGGTGCTCCTCATCAAGGCACCGGGCGCCTTTGCCGACGATCCTGAAGATTATCCCTACGAACGCCTGCGCAAGACGGTGCGCCTGCGTCCGTGCGGGTGACGTCGAACGCTATCAGTGCCTGCGGCCAAGCTGATGAAAGGCGATGCGGCCTGGCTGGTCAGTATCCCGCCGCGCGATAGGGGCCGTGGCCCTTGCGATAGACCAGAAACTTGCGCTCGAAGCGGCAGACCTCGTCGCCGTGCTGGTTGTGGGCGCGGGTCCGGACATGCAGGATTCCCTGGTCCGGGCGCGATGCCGATTCGCGCTTGCCCAGAATTTCGGATTCCAGAAGGATCGTATCCCCGGCATAGACCGGCTGGAGTACGACATCGGTCAGGCTCAGATTGGCGACGACCTTGCCGAAGGTCTTGGTCGTCATCGCCATCATGCTCAGCAGGTAGGTTTCGGCGACCTGCATTTTTTCCCCGCGCACCGCGCGGGCATAGTTGCGATCGACGAGGTGCGGGGTAAGGTCCAGCGATTGCAGCGCATGCTTGTGGCAATCGCCCTCTTCGAATGTCCGGCCCGGCCGATGTTCGAAAACCTGGCCGACATCGAAATCCTCGAAGTCAACGCCGTAGCATTCAATATATGTATCCTCGGCCTGTCGGCGCAGGAAATTGAATGATTCCTTCATCCTGTCCAACTTTCTAATAGTTGTTTTCCGAAAACGGGAGAGATTCCTTCCTGTATATCAGGCTATCATATTGCATTTCACAGAAGACAATGTCCTTCTGATTGATCCCATATGTCATGATGGTGACTTTTCCGCATTGGGCATCGTCACATTGCGAAGTGTCCATGATCCGACTTTCGCTGTACAAGGTATCACCGGCGAAGATCGGCGCTTTCATCGTGATATGGTCCCAGCGGATGATCGCCTTGCGCCTGTTGAAAGTTTTCCACGTCATCCCGATCAACCGCTGGATCATGGCCGTCGTGACCATCAGCGGCGAAGAAAACTCGGTTTGCGCGGCATATCGCGCGTCATAATGCAGCATGGCCTGGTTCAACGTATCCATGCAGTCGTCGATATTGTCCTGCTGGGTAATCGTATAACCCGGACGATGCCGAAAATGCTGGCCTGCCCGGAAGTCTTCGAAATCAAGGCCGAAGCGTTCCCGGTACCGATCTTTTCCGACAGGAACATAGGCCGGGAACATCATGTCCCCCGTCTCGCTTTCTCTCGTCATCAGATCACCCCCGACAGTTCGAGGTCGCGTATGGCGTTCTCGTCAAAGCCGATGTCGCGAAGAAGGCTGCTGGTATGCTCTCCCAGCGCCGGCGACATTTTCAGGTCGAGGCGGTCGGCCCCGAAATTCATCGGGCTGTCCAGGACCTTGAAATCCCTCCCCCCGTCTCGAGCTATGGTCCGTATCCGGCCGGTTTCGGTGACGAAGGGATTCTCCATCGCCTGCCTTACGTCGTAAACGGGTGCGACCGGGACCTTTCCATCAAAAACGGATATCCATTCGAATGTCGTTTTCCGGCTGAAGACGTCGTCCAGAACAGCAGTCAGCTCGTCCCGAACGTCATATCGTTTCGAGAATGTCTCGTAACGCGGATCGTCCGCAAGATCGCCTCGCCCGATCTTCTCGCACAATATCCTCCAGAATTTCTCCTTGTTGCACATGACATAGATCCATCCGTCCTTCGTCCTGTACAATTGGCAGGGCGTCAGCGAGGCATGGGCCGACCGCGGCAATCGCTGTTGATTGTGGCCGGAATTCAATTGCCAATGCGCGATGTAGTTGAGGTTGTAGAGCGCCACGTCGAACAGGTTGATGTCGACGTCGCGGCCCCTTCCCGTCTGCCTGGCTTCCAGCAGGGCGGCCACCGTGGCGCAGGCGAGTGCCAGTCCCGACATGAAATCGACGATCGAGAGCCCGAACCGCGTCGGCGGCGTATCCGGCTCTCCCGTCAGCGAGAAGAAGCCGGCCTCGGCCTGCATCATATAGTCGTATCCGGGCCAGCCCGCCCGCTCGCCGGTGCGGCCGTAGGCGCTGATATGCCCGCAGACCAGCTTGGGATTGAAAGCCTTCAGATGATCGTAGGTAAGGCCGAGTTTCTCCGGAACGTCGCCGCGCAGATTGCCGACGATCGCGTCCGCATTCTCGACCAGGCGGTGCAGAATCTGCCTGCCGCGATCCTGCGTCAGGTCGATGGTCATGCTCTTCTTGTTGTGATTGAGACCCTGATAGAAAATGCTTGCCGAGCATTCCGGCATGTCGTCCAGAAAGAAGGGGCCGACCGAGCGCGAAATATCTCCGCCATCGCGCGGATTCTCGATCTTGATGACTTCCGCGCCCATGTCGACGAGATACTGGGTGCCGATCGGCCCGGCGCCATATTGCTCTACGGCCAGAATGCGGACGCCGTTTAACGGAAGCATGATGAGATTCTCCAGGAATGAGCGTGAGATACCGGGGGCCTCATGGGGCGGGCAGACGGGACGATGGCGCCCGCGTCATGAACCGGGAGGACGACGAGCGACGCTTTCATGAGCAGACGCGGCGATCATCCGCTTCCCGTTGCAACAAGGCCGAATGGAACCACGCATAAACCCTCGCCAAAGCATCCTGACACACCGCGCGCAGAGGCGATCTTCTTTGGCTTGTGATGGGTAAGCCTTTGAAAATCACCGGGGTTGGGCCCTTTACCATGCCGACCCCTTATCATGTTTTCAATTAAATCCGGTTCTATTAATTGTCAAGCACCAAGAGCAGCGTCCATAGGCCGCCGCATAGGCGCTCAACTTCGGGTAAATCCTGTGATATGGGGCGGTCGCAACGGGGCGGAAGCGCCCCTCAAAACCTTGGAAAATCATGGCTCAGAAACCGAACCAGCGAATTGCACAGAAGGGCGTGCCACTTTACCAGCAGATCGCATCATGGCTGCGCGAAGATATCGACAGCGAGCTGTATCCGGTCGGGTCGCTCCTGCCGCCGGTTCCCGAACTCGCGAAAGCGTTCGGCGTCGGCAAGCATACCGTCGGCAAGGCATTGGAGCAGTTGAAGAACGGAGGCGTGATATCGATCCGCCGCCGTGGCGGCACGCGAGTGGAAGCGACCCTGGCGACGACCAGTCCCTATGTCGTCCAGGCGTTCGATTCCATCACGCAATACTCCAACATGGCAAAGCTGAAGATCACCGACAAGAATCTGATCGTGGCGCGAAAGGATGTGGCGGAGATGCTGCAGTGTCCATCCGCGCAGGAGTGGCTGCATATCGAAGGATATCGGTCGAGCAACACGTCGGAAGAAGTCGTCGGCTATACCCAGGTTTTCATCAACCGCGCCTTTCCCAAGATTTACGAGCGCGTTAATAAAAACACGCTCATCATCTTCAAAATGTTTCAGGAAATATACGACGAGAGCATCGTCGAAGTTCGTCAGGAGATGCGCGCCATCGTCATTCGCGATAAGGCGGCGAAGGTTCTGAAGGTTCCCGAAGGCACGATCGGCATGCGCTACATAACGCGCTTCTACAGCGCAAAGGGCGAGCAGCTGGAAGTGACGGTCAACATCCACCCGCTGGATAAGCTGAACTTCGCGCAGCATATCGTCTATCCGCGCCCCATCAACGACGCTTCCGGATCACCCGACGCCGGGTGATGCGCGCGCCAACAAGCGTCGGGCCCATGCGATGACCGGGCGGTCGACCATGTGGCCATCGACGCTGACGGCCGCCCCGCCCTGACCTTCCGCGGCAAGGACGATTTTCCTCGCGCGTTCGACATCGCGGTCGTCGGGGCGGAAGGCTTCGTGAACGGCAGCGACCTGAGATGGGTGGATGACGACCCTGCCGTCGAACCCCATCCCCGGGAGCCGGCGGCTTTCCTCGGCGAGGCCGTCCATGTCCGCGATGGCGAGCCACGCGCCATCGAGTGCGAGGATGCCTGCGCGCGCGGCGGCCTGAACGATCCGGCCGCGGGCATAATGCAGGGCGTCCCAGTGCATTCCGCTGCCCGTTTCGGCGGAATAGTCGGCCGATCCGAAGCAGATCGCAGCAACATGCGGCGCCATGGCGATTTCGGATGCGTTTTCCAGGCCTTCCGCCGTCTCGACAATCGCGATGATCGGACAGTGCAGGTCGATCTCGTCCATCACTGCGGCGAGTGCGCGGATGTCGCCGGAACAGCATGCCTTGGGCAACAGGATGGCATCGGGCCGGATGGCGCAGGTTTCGAGGTGGAGCAGGTCCTTCAGTCCATCGAGGGTCGAAAGGCTGTTGATCCGCAAGGCGCGACGGACCTCCGGCTTGGCGGCGATGGTGAAAAACCCTGCGACTGCGTCGCGCGCCGCCGCCTTGTTCACGCATGCGACGGCGTCTTCCAGATCCACGCAAACGATGTCGGCACCGCTGCCGAGGGCTTTTGCATAGCGATCCGGGCGATCGGCGGGCACGAACAGCGTCGTTCGCGCGACCGGAAGGGTCGGGCTTTCCACGGACCGATTCCCTTCGTTCACTTCATATAGTCGAGCGGCGGATTGCGATCCCCGACAAGCGAGACATATCGATATCCGGCCCCACGGCGTTCGACGAACTCGGCCTTCACTTCGGCCACAAGTTCGGGGGACAGCATCAGGTCGACCATCGTCAGCGCCATAGCCTTGGCGGCGACATGCATGCCCTTCAACCCAATCGACATGTTGCTGGCGGCCGTGGCCTGCCACGAATGACCCGACGTGCCGGGCACATAAGTCGCGGTCCTGATCCAGTTGGTCGGCACCGTCCACGAGACATCGCCGACATCCGACGATCCCGTCCAGATGTCGGTGGGATTCAACTCGACGGGCTGGATCTCCCGCGCCCGATCGATCTTCGGTATAGGCTGCTGGAAACTCTGGATCAGCGTTTGGGCAAAAGCCATTTCCTGCGCATCATAGATCACACCGCCCACCCGTTTCAGATTGTCATGAGAAATCTGCGACAGCCTGGTGTTGGGCAGATAGCCGTAATGACCCGTCAGCACTTCGTGGTCTACGGTCGTGCCGGTGCCGAGGGCGGCGCCCTCCGACGCCTTGACGATGCGATCCCAAAGCCTTTGGGCTTCCTGCGCGTCGGGGTCGCGCACGAAATAATAGACCTCTGCGAAATCGGGCACGATATTCGGGGCCGGGTTCGTCCCGGTTATCGCATAGTGGATGCGCGACTTTTCACCGATATGTTCGCGCATCATATTGGCCATCACATTCATCACCTCGACCCCATCGAGCGCCGACCGCCCCTTGTCCGGCGCGGCAGAGGCGTGCGTGGCGTAACCGTGGAAGCGGAATTTGCCGGTGATCATCGCGAGGTTCGATTTGGTGACGGCGGCATTGTAGCTGTCGGGATGCCAGTTCATCATCACATCCACGTCGTCCAGCAGACCATCGCGAACCAGATATGTCTTGCCGCCGCCGCCCTCTTCGGCAGGCGTCCCGTAAACGCGGATCGTACCCCGCCCCTTGTGCGCCGCCAGCCAGTTCCGAACGGCGACAGCGGCCAGGACCGAGCCGGCCCCCAGTAGATTGTGTCCACAACCATGGCCGGCGTCGTGCCCGTCCATTGCCTGTTTGACGGGAACACCCGCCTGGGACAGTCCGGGCAAGGCATCGAATTCGGCGAGAATGCCGATGACGGGCTTACCTTCACCATATGAAGCCACAAAGGCCGTCGGCATCCCCGCGATCGGCGTGGTGACCTTGAAGCCGGCCTTCGCCAAGCGCTCCTGAAGAAGCGCGGAGCTTTTGTGCTCCTGATATCCAAGCTCTGCCCAGCGCCCGATCTGCAAAGCGTTCGCGTCGTCGACGGATTGCATATTCTCGATGTCGGCTAACAGAGCACCGTGCCAATCGGAGCGCTCCTGAGCGGCGGTGGGCGCATGACCGCCCAACAAGGCGATCGCTATGAAGCCTGCTTGCCATCCCCGCCATTGCATCATTCGCTCCCCCAAAAACTTCGGCTTCTGCAATTTGATATTATATCCGGAAATATTAGTCAATTACGATTGCCAAGCACCGAACCACCCCATCGGCGTATCGGGAAAGAGGTTAGCGCGATACCGCATCAAAGCAGCCATATCCGGCGAATTATTCGTACAATCGAACATGCACCCGCTTCTACCATATGGAATAAATCCGGTATTAATTGTTGACGGAGAAAGCGGCTGTCACTATCCACGGCGTGGAAGAGGCCGTGGAATGGCCTCCAAAAGGGAGGAAGCGATGCGGTTGAATTATAAGGTGGGACTGTCGGCCCTGGCCCTGCAGGCGACTCTGTTGGCCGCATCCGGCGCGCAGGCGGCGGAGCAGGAAGCCGCGAGGGATGGCGGGATCGACGATATCGTCGTCACCGCGCAGAAGCGCAGCGAAAACCTGCAGAGCGTCCCGATTTCCATCTATGCGCTGAGCGGCGATTCCATCGCCAAGGCCGGCCTGAACGACGTCTATGACCTGGCGTCCTATGCCCCCAGTTTCAAAAGCGACAATGTGGGTCCGGCGGATCCGACGTTCACGATGCGCGGCATCGGGTCGAACGAGCGCGGGGCGGGGAGCGACCGGTCGGTGGTCGTGTTCCTCGACGACATCTATATCGGCCGCAGCTCAGGCACCGTTTTCGAACTGTACGATATCGAGCGCATCGAAATGCTGCGCGGACCGCAAGGCACGCTGAGCGGCCGCAACGTCGTCGGCGGCGCGATCAACATCGTCACCAAGAAACCGACCGAGCGATTCTCGGCAGCGGCCGAGGTGACCCTCGGCAACTATGATCTGCGACAGGCGAAAGCCCGCGTGAACGGAAAGCTTGCCGAAGGCGTCGCTGCCAGCCTCTCCTTCACGACACGCTCGCGCGACGGATTCTACACCTATGCTCCGACCGGCAAGGATACCGACGGGATAAATTCCACCAACCTGCGCTCCAAGATCGCGATCACGGCCAGCGACAATCTGGAAATCCTGCTGTCGGGCGATGTCTCACGCTTTCGTCAGGACGGCGTTTCGGCGAAACCGTTCGGAGTCGGGAACTACACCAGGAATACACTCGGCTACACACCGCTTCCCGATCCGTGGACAATCGAAACGTCGCGCCGGGGCTATGCGGAGGTTGATCTGTGGGGCCTGTCGGCACGCGCCGATTTGACGACGGACGTGGGCATTCTGACGTCGATCACCGGCTATCGCCACGTGCTGTCGGACAGCGCGCAGGATTCGATCGGTCTGCCGGCGGGCTATTTCCTTTCCTATCTGTCGGCGCGGGAAAAATCGGATTTCTTCTCGCAGGAACTCCGCATGGCCTCGCTTCCCGACAGCGGGCCCCTGACGTGGGTCGTGGGCCTCTATTTCCTCAGGGACGATGTCCACCGGCTCGAAGGCTATGATCGCGATTTCAAGGGGCAGACATCGCGGCCGCTATGGAATCAGGATGCAAGGACCACGAGCATTTCCGGCTTTGCGCAAGGCACGTACAAGCTCACCGACCGGTTGAACCTGACGGCGGGCGTTCGCTACACGCACGACGACAAGCGGCTGCACAATATCCTGACCGACGAGTCGGGCGGGACCGCGACCAACGGCCTCACGCCCGGAATTTCGGCGTTCGACGTTTCGGTGCAGAAGAACTTCAATGCCTTTACGCCGAAGGTCACGATCGATTTCTCGCCAAGCGAGGACGCCCTGATCTACGCAACCGTGTCGAAGGGGTTCAAGTCGGGGGGCTTCCAAGGGCTGGCCCCCACCGCGGCCGCGGCCACGCGCGCTTTTTTTCCGGAAATCGCCTGGAACTATGAAATCGGCACCAAGACGCGATGGTTCGACAACCGCCTGCAGATCAATCTTGCGGGCTTCTATATGGACTATCAGGATCTCCAGGTCAGCAATCGCATCCTGACCATTCCCGGCGACCAGTCTTCGGCGCTTCGTATCCTGACCAATGCTTCGGACGCCGTCGTCAAGGGCATCGAACTCGAGGTGCTGGCCAAGCCGGTCCCTGGGCTGACGCTGTCAGGGAATTACGCGTATCTCGATACGGAGGTGAAGAAATTCATCATCGGAACCGACGGGACGGACCTGTCCGGAAACCGGCTCGGCAAGGCGCCGAAGAACGCATTCACGATCTCCGGTTCCTATGTCAAAAGCGTCGGCGAGAATTCGGAAATCTCCTTCAACGCCGACTATGTTTATCAAAGCTCGATGTTCTTCTTCATCGAGAACACCCCGACCGCGGAAGAGCCAGCCTACGGCATCTTGAACGGGCGCATCACCTATACGCTCAACAACTGGTCCTTTACGCTGTTCGGCCGCAATATCACCGACAAGCTCTACAGGACGAAGACCGTTCCCGTCGGGGACGGGGCATTCTCGGGCTTCGGGGATCCGGCCACCTATGGCGTAACCGTCGGCTATAAATTCTAGGGCCGCGATTCATCGACTGAAGGACCGAACGACGAGGGCGACGAGAGCGATCGCCAACATGCCGTGACATGCCGCCCCTGCAAAGGCAGGGGCGGCAAATGCATCAGGACAGCATCGCCATGCCGCCGTTGACGTGGATCGTCTGGCCGGTGACGTAGCCGGCCTCGCGCGACGCGAGGTAGACGACTGCAGCGGCGATGTCGCTTCCTTCCCCCATCCGGCCCGCCGGGATGCGCTGGTTGAGCGCTTCCTTCTGCGCATCGGGCAGGCCGTCGGTCATCGCGGTGGCGATGAAGCCCGGCGCGACGCAGTTCACGGTGACGCCGCGGCTCGCCAGTTCCTGCGCCAGCGCCTTGGTCATGCCGGTGACGCCCGCCTTCGACGCGGCATAATTGGCCTGCCCCGGATTGCCGGTCGCGCCGACGACGCTGGTGATCGAGACGATGCGGCCGAAACGCGCCTTCATCATCGGCTTGGCGGCGGCGCGGCACAGGCGGAAATTCGCCTCGAGGTTGATGCGGATGACGTCCGACCATTCCTCGTCCTTCATGCGCAGGATCAGATTGTCGCGCGTGACGCCGGCATTGTTGACGAGAATATCGAGCGTCCCGCCCAGCGCCTCGACCGCCGAAGGCACGAGCGCGTCCACCGCGGCGGCATCGCCGAGATTGCACGGCAAGGCGACCGCATCGCCGCCAAGGCTGTCGCGGAAGCCATTCAGCTTGTCGGCATTGGAACCCGAAACCGCAAGCCGCGCGCCCTGCGCGGCAAGCGCCTGCGCGATCGCGGAGCCGATGCCCCCCGAAGCGCCGGTAACGAGAGCGGTCATGCCGGTGAGATTGAACATCGTGTCATTCCTTATGTTTGAGTCCGGTCGTCGGACATTGGTCCATGGTAATTTTCGCGCAGAGGCGCAGAGTGCGCAGAGTCCTTATGGTCATTGACGAGGCGGCGGATACCTTCCTTCAAGGTAGGCTGACCGAAATTGATCAGCAGTCCCACAGGCAGATGGAGCAGCTTCAAATAAGTGAGAACCTGCTTTGAATGGACGGGATGCGCGCCATCGGTCGACTTGACCTCGACCACTAATCGCTCATCAATCAGCAGATCGACACGCGCGACTTCGGTAAACTCCATGCCATCGAAAATGATGTTGATCGGCCATTGCCGATCAACCTTATATCCCATCGCGCCAAGACGCCCGACCAGAAGCTTCTCATAGACGCTTTCCAGAAAACCCGGCCCGATTTCGCGATGCAGACGCATCGCGACGCCGATCACATCATGCGAAATCTGATCGATGGACACCATGTCTCTGCGATCTCTGCGCCTCTGCGCGAATCTTTCAAAGAGCTTTGAGCAAAGCCTCGATATCGTCCATCGACATCACGCTCACCGTCTCGACCTCGCCGCCGGCGCTTCGCTTGACCATCGGCGACAGCACTTTGCCGCCGATTTCGACGAAGCGGTCGACGCCGATGTCCTCCATCGCGCGGACGCTCTCGCGCCAGCGGACGCGGCCCGTCACCTGGCTGACGAGAAGGTCGCGGATCGTGTCGGCATCGCTGACCGGCGCCGCGGTGACGTTGGCGACCACCGGGACCAGCGGCGCGGCGGGCGGATTCGCGCCGAGCGCCTCGGCCATCGCATCGGCCGCGGGCTGCATCAGCGGGCAGTGAAAGGGAGCCGAGACGGGCAGCAGCACGCCGCGTTTGATGCCCCAGGATTGTCCGGCTTCCTTGACCAGCGCGACCGCGCGCTCGACCGCACCCTTATGGCCCGAGATCACGACCTGCGACGGGTCGTTGTCGTTGGCGACGGTGCAGACCTCGCCCTCGGCCGCCGCGTCGGCGAGCTTCTGCGCGGTGTCGATGTCGGCGCCGAGCAGCGCCGCCATCGCGCCGACGCCGACCGGTACCGCCGCCTGCATCGCCTGCCCGCGCGTCTTCAGCAGCCGCGCCGCGGTCGCGAGGTCGAACGCTCCCGCCGCGCACAGCGCCGTATATTCGCCGAGACTGTGGCCCGCAACATAGTCCGCGATCGC
This sequence comes from Sphingopyxis granuli NBRC 100800, assembly GCF_001591045.1. Taxonomy (GTDB): domain Bacteria; phylum Pseudomonadota; class Alphaproteobacteria; order Sphingomonadales; family Sphingomonadaceae; genus Sphingopyxis; species Sphingopyxis granuli. The sequence continues at coordinate 32,867 of NZ_BCUA01000007.1, forward strand.
CGTCAGCGTCACGCCGCCTTCCTTTTCAAGCACGCGCAGCGTCGCGATCGCGTTCGCCATGATCGCCGGCTGCGCGTTTTCGGTCAGCGTCAGCTCGTCTTCCGGTCCCTCGCTCATCAGCTGGAACAGATGCTGGCCGAGCGCCTCGTCCACCTCCTGAAACACCTCGCGCGCGTGGCTCGATGCATCGGCGAGCGCCCTGCCCATGCCGACCGACTGGCTGCCCTGACCCGGAAAGATGAATGCGCGCATCTGGCGTCCCCTTGGTGTGATGTGTCGCACCCGCGCCTATTGCCTCACCCGGCGCGATGCAAGCCGAAGGGAACGACCTTGTTCGCCGCGTCGTGCCCGATGTCGGCGCGGCCGAGCCAGGCGATGCCGGTGCGCGCACACCAGTCCCGCGCGATCGCCTCCGCCTCCATCCCGAACGGCCGGTCGTTCACGGGCACGTCGCTGACGCGGCCGAGGCGCAGCCCGGCCAGCTCGCGCGGCGCCAGGCAACTTGCGACATGGAAGAAGGCGCGGTCGAAGGCATAGAGATATTCGCTCACCTCCTCGACGAGCAGCACATGACCGCCGAGATCGGGTTCAAGCGGGGTTCCGAGCAGCATCGACAGCGTCATCAGGTTGAAGGCGGCATGGCGCGCACCGTGGGCGAGGCCCGGCTCGCATGCGGCGGGATCGCGCGCGACCAGCCAGTCGAGCGCACGCGCCACCGCCGCCTCGCCGTCCGCGCGGCGGACATCGGCGACCATCGGGCCGTGCGCGACATGGTCGAACCCCTCGCGATAGAGGCAGGCGAGCAGATTGCCCTGATCCGAATAGCCGAGGAACGCCTTGTGCCGCGCGCCCTCCCCCATCGCGGCGACGGCGTCCCCGGCGATCCGGCATGCGCCATAGCCGCCACGCGCGAACCAGATCGCGTCGATGTCGGGCCGGTTCGCCATCGCGACCAGCGCCTCGCGCCGCACCGCGTCGGCGCCCGCGAAATGACCATGGCTGACGAAGCATTGCGGGTCGAAGACCAGCTCGACCTCGGGATAGCCGAGCGCCGCGATCGCGCGCACCGCCTCTGCATCGTCGGGCAATATGGGGGTCGAGGGGGCGACGATTCCGATGCGCATGACTAGAAGCACCTCCCAAATCCGTTCGCATCGAGCGAAGTCGAGATGCCCCTCGGCTCTGCGCTGTCCCGATGGGTGTCTCGACTTCGCTCGACACGAACGGATTTCGCGCTGAGTGCCGGTTGCAAAGCCTTCGCCAAGGCCATAACGCGCGGGCATGGCCGAAAACAAATCCTATTTCTTCTGCGGCATCGGCGGATCGGGGATGCTGCCGCTGGCGATGATCGTCGCGGCGCGCGGAGCCGCGGTTTCGGGGTCGGACCGCAGCCGCGACCAGGGGCGCACGCCCGACAAGTTCGAGTGGATCGCCGGCCGCGGCGTCGCGCTGTTTCCGCAGGACGGCAGCGGCGTCGCGGCGGGCCAGACGCTCGTCGCCTCCGCCGCGATAGAGGACGGCGTGCCCGACGTCGCGGCCGCGCGCGCGCTCGGCCTGCCGCGGCTGACGCGCGCCGACCTCAACGCCGCGCTGTTCAACGCCGCCGACACGGCGGTCGGCGTCGGCGGGACGAGCGGCAAATCGACCGTCACCGGGATGATCGGCTGGATCCTGGAGCGCGCGGGGCGCCGCCCGACCGTGATGAATGGCGCGGTGATGCGCAATTTCGCCGGCGCCGACACCCCCTTCGCCAGCGCGCTGGTCGGCGATCCGGCGACCTATGTCAGCGAGGTCGACGAAAGCGACGGGTCGATCGCGCTCTATCGCCCCGACGTCGCGGTCGTCACCAACATCAGCCTCGACCACAAGAGCCTCGACGAACTGCACCGGCTGTTCGGTGATTTCGCCGCGAAGGCGCGCGTCGCGGTGATCAACGCCGACGACGCCGAATCGGCGCCGCTGCTCGCCGGCGGCAACGTCCTGCGCTTCGGCTTTTCCGACGCGGCGGCGGTGCGCGGCAGCGATTTCGAGCCGCTGCCCGACGGATGCCGCTTCACCGTGCATTTCGCGGGCGACAGTCACGCCGCCCGCCTGCGGATGCCGGGACGCCACAATGCCGCCAACGCCCTCGCTGCGATCGCGGCGGCGCGCGCGCTCAATATCCCGGTGGCGCAGTCAGTCGCGGCGTTGGCCGATTTCGTGGGCCTCGCGCGCCGCTACGAGGTGCTGGGCCAGGCGGGCGGCGTCACCGTCATCGACGATTTCGCGCACAATCCGGACAAGGTGGCCGCGACGCTGGCGGCGGTCGCCGAATTGCCGGGCCGCGCGCTGCTCTTCTTCCAGCCGCACGGCTATGGTCCGCTCCGCCAGATGGGCCAGGAGCTGGCGGCGAGCTTTGCGGGCGGGATGCGCGACGGCGACCGGCTGTTCGTCTGCGATCCGGTCTATTTCGGCGGCACCGTCGACCGCAGCATCGGCAGCGAGGCGCTGGTCGCCGACATCGTCGCCGGCGGCAGCGACGCGGTCCACCTGACGACGCGCGCGGCGTGCGGCGCGGCGATGCTCGACGCGGCGAAGCCCGGCGACCGCATCCTGATCCTCGGCGCGCGCGACGACACGCTGACCGAATTCGGGTACGAAATACTTGCGAAGTTGACCTGACCTCCGCGCAAATGGGCAAGGGACAAAGGCCGACCTCGGCTTGAATTTTGGCGCTGCAGCCTTTATGTCAACCTTGTATACCGGGCGGCAAAGCAGCAGATGTGGCTATGACGGGTGCATGGATCGCGATAATCATCGGCGTCATTACGGCATTGGTCCTTGCATTTTCCTCTCGCTCGCAAGAACCCGACGCCTGATCCATAAGACGCTCCGCATGCCCGCCACGACTGGCGCGTGCCCCCGGAACGCATGATCCCTGCAAGAAGCGGGGCGGGGGGACATTCGAACCGATGCGCTACCGGACAATGCGATCCCTTGCTTATCCCGCCGAAATCTGTATAGGCGCCCGCATTCGGGGCGAGGCCTTGTGCCTGTCGCCCCGTTTGCTTTGCACGAACAGGCAAAGCCGGACGACAGCCGGAGGGGTTTCGCGATCGGCGCGAAATCAGCGATCGGCCAAATGAAGGAAGCGCAACCATGCCGTTCTACGAGCATGTATTCATCGCGCGTCAGGACCTGAGCCAGGCTCAGGTCGACGCGCTGGCGGAAAATGTCGCCACGATCGTCACCGACCACAAGGGCACGATCCACAAGACCGAAACCTGGGGCCTGAAGCAGCTCGCCTACAAGATCGCGAAGAACCGCAAGGGTCACTACGCGATGGTGTCGGTCGAAGCGCCGGGCGAAGCCGTCGCCGAGATCGAGCGCCAGGCGGCGATCAACGAAGATATCATCCGCTGGATGACGATTCGCGTCGACGAGCTCGAAAAGGGTCCGTCGGTGATGATGCGCAAGCAGGAACGCCGCGGCGGCCGTGGCCGTGACCGCGACGGCGAAGAATAAGGAGAAGCATCATGGCACGACCCTTTTTCCGTCGCCGCAAGACCTGCCCCTTCAGCCAGAAGGACGCACCGGTCATCGATTACAAGGACGTCCGCCTGCTCCAGGGTTACCTGTCGGAGCGCGGCAAGATCGTCCCGTCGCGGATCACCGCGGTGTCCACCAAGAAGCAGCGTGAGTTGGCCCGCGCGATCAAGCGCGCCCGCCACATCGGCCTGCTTCCCTACATCGTGAAGTAAGGAGGGCGGACCGATGGAAATCATCCTGCTCGAACGTATCGAGAAACTGGGCGGTATCGGCGACGTCGTCACCGTCAAGAACGGCTTTGCGCGCAACTATCTGCTGCCCAACCACAAGGCGCTGCGCGCGAACGACGCCAACCGCAAGCTGTTCGAAGCGAACCGCTCGAAGATCGAGGCCGACAACGCCGAACGCCGCAGCGCCGCCGAAGGCCGCGCCAAGGATGTCGACGGCAAGCAGGTCGTGCTGATCCGCCAGGCGTCGAACACCGGCCAGCTCTACGGCTCGGTGTCGGTGCGCGACATCGTCGACGCGCTGGTCGAGGACGGCGTGACCAACATCACCAAGGCGATGGTCGAGCTCGAACGCCCGATCAAGTCGCTCGGCCTGTTCGACGTCAAGGTCCGGCTGCACCCCGAGGTGAGCGTTACCGTCGGCGTCAACGTCGCCCGCTCGCCCGACGAGGCCGAAATGCAGAGCCAGGGCATCGACGTGATCGCGGCCATGTTCGAGGAAGAACATGCCGAAGCGGTCGCCGCGGCGCTGGAACCCGACAGCGAGGACGAGTTCGAGGACGCGACCCCGCCGTCGGAAGCGGTTGCGGAAGACGCACCTGCGGCCGACGAGGGCGAAGAGGCGTAAGCCTTTCTTCCTCTCGCAAGAGGCAAAAAGGCTCCGAAACCGCATGGTTTCGGAGCCTTTTTGTCATCGTCTCGCCAGGGCTTCCATATCGCCGCCCTATCCCCTGCCGTCGCCCCGACGAAAGCTGGGGCGAGGTTTCGATCAATACCCCATCAGGCTCAGCACTTCCTTGCGGCTGCGTTCGTCGTCGAGGAAGCAGCCGAGCAGGCGGCTTGTCACCATGCCCACGCCCGGCGTGCGCACGCCGCGGCCGGTCATGCAGCCGTGCTGCGCATCGATGACCACCGCGACGCCGTGCGGCTGGAGATGGTCCCAGATGCACCGCGCGACCTCGGCCGTCAGCCGCTCCTGCACCTGGAGCCGGCGGGCATAGCCGTTCAGGACCCGCGCCAGTTTCGAGATGCCGACGACGCGATCCTTCGGCAGATAGGCGATCGACGCCTTGCCGGTGATCGGCGCCATATGATGCTCGCAGTGCGACTGAAACGGAATGTCGCGCAGCAGCACGATCTCGTCATAGCCGCCGACCTCTTCGAAAGTGCGCGACAGGTGGAGGCCCGGGTCCTCGGCATAGCCCTGGCAATATTCCTTCCACGCGCGCGCGACGCGCTTCGGCGTGTCGAGCAAACCCTCGCGCGACGGGTCGTCGCCCGCCCATTCGATCAGCGTGCGGATCGCGTCCTGCACGGGACCGGGCACGAGAATCTTGCCGTCCGGCCCCAGTTCCACCTCGGTCATCGCCCCTCTTTCACTGTTGCTATCATGTCGCACATGTCGCCCCCCAAATGGCTTTGCGCAAGCCCATGGCGCGAAGAAATTCCCACCCCGGGACAAGTTTACGTTGGGGAATCGTGGCTTTTCGGAAGGAGCCGAGGAGCGCGCTTTCCCGCGATTTTTTCTCCGGCACAAGTGGCTTGACGCTTTCGTCAACTAAGCGCACCTTTGGACCATTACAGAGTTCGCTTGAGCGGACCGTAATCCGGAGAGGCCGGCGTTTTCCCCGACGCCGGTGGGAGAGGACGATGACCAGCATCGCTGGCGAGCAGCAACTGCTCTGGCGTCGGATCGGACGGGTCCGGTGCCCGTTCGTATGCCTGATCGGCGTCCCTTCCCCAACCACAAATCAGATTTGGGCGACCCGCAACCGCGGGATCGAAAATGGGAGGATATAAATGAAGTTCAACGCACTGATCGGAACGTCCATCCTGGCCATGACGGTGGCGACACCGGCCTATGCGCAGAGCGGTTCCACGACCGACGCGTTCGGCGGCGAGATCGTCGTCACCGCGCAGCGCCAGTCCGAACGCCTGCAGGACGTGCCGATCGCGGTCAGCGCCTTCTCGTCGGAAGCGCTCGAGGCGCAGCAGATCAAGACGCCGTCGGACCTTCAACTCACGCTGCCGAACGTCACCTTCACCAAGACAAACTTCACCGGCGCAAGCTTCACCATCCGCGGCATCGGCGACCTGTGCGTCGGCACGACCTGCGACAGCGCGACCGCGATCCATTTGAACGGCGACCCGCTGTTTTCGACCCGCCTGTTCGAAACCGAATTCTTCGACCTCGAACGCGTCGAGGTGCTGCGCGGGCCGCAGGGCACGCTGTTCGGCCGCAACGCGACCTCGGGCGTGGTCAACGTGATCACCGCCAAGCCGAAGCTCGGCGTGTTCCAGGCGTCGGCCGAAGCCGAATATGGCAATTATGACTCGATCAAGGGCAAGGCGATGGTCAACATCCCCCTTGGCGACACCGCGGGCATCCGCGTCGCGGGCATCTACCTCAACCGCGACGGCTACACCAAGAACACCTTCCTCAATACCCGCATCGACGACCGCGACCTCTACTCGGTCCGCGGCTCGCTGCGCTGGGAGCCGTCGTCCGACACCACGATCGACCTGATGGGGTCGTATTTCCACGAACGCGACCAGCGCACGCGCATCCAGAAACAGCTTTGCCAATATGACCCGACAGGCATCCTCGGCTGTCTGAACAACCGGCTCGACGCGTCGCCGTTCAACGGCAATGCGACCTTCACCGCCGCACTGACGTCAAAGGAATTCCTGGCAACGCAGGGCATTCCGGCCGCCTTCGCGCTTGGCAGCATTTACGGCCCCAACGTCTATGGCAATACGTCGATTTCGAGCGACCCGCGCGAGGTAAAGACGGCCTTCACGCCGTCCTATTTCACCAGCGAACTGATCCTCCAGGGCCAGATCGAACATAATTTCGGCCCGGTCGCCTTGCAGGTGTCCGGCCAGTATCAGAAGGTCAAGCTCGAGGCGCAGCAGGATTACAACAGCAATATCGGCGACCGCTCACTCTATGCGGGGGCCTTGAACACGTTGGCTTTCTTTGCCGCCAACGGTATTCCGACCGGCCTGCCGGCGCCTGCTCCGGCGTTTGTTCCTGGCTCTGCAGCCTATTTCGCGCCCGTAGCCGCAGCCCTGATTCCGAACGGTCCAAACGGCGTTCTTTGCACTTCGCAGTCCGACGATACGGGACGCGGCGTGTTTGGCGGCAACGGCATCTGCAGCGATCAGTCGCTGCAATTCGATCGATCGAACCAGTATAACAGCAGTTGGTCGGGGGAAGCCATCCTGTCCAGCGACCTTGATGGTCCGTTCAACTTCCTGCTCGGCGGCATCTATGCCGATTATCACCTGACCGAGAACAGCTATTATGTGAACGCCTTCCCGATCGATTATCTCGCGGGTGTGCTGGGAGCGTTCTCGTCCTTTAAGGCGGGATTGCCGCCGTCGGTGCTGGGTCAGCCCTTCTTCCGCAACAACACGGATGATTTGAAGATCAAATCCTACGGTCTTTTCGGGGAAGCCTATGTCGAGTTCAGCGATCGGCTGAAACTGACCCTCGGCCTGCGCTACAACAACGACAAGAAGAGCGTCCGCACACGGTCGCTGCTCGCCAGTTCGAACGGCAATATCTTCGCACCCCACAGCTTTGCCGGCGATCTGTTCGACACACCCTATGGCGCCCTTTTCGATGGCGACAGCGCGACGCCCTGTACCCAGACGTTGCCCGATGGCAGCACGGCTTTCATGGATGGCACCCCCGCTACTCCGGTGGGCGCGGTCGGATCGAAACCGGGATGCGAAGCCTATCAGAGCCGCAGCGTCTCCTATAACAAGCTGACTGGCCGCGCGGTGATCGACTTCAAGATCACCGAGGACAATCTGATCTATGCCTCCTATTCGCGGGGCTATAAATCGGGCGGCATCAACCCGCCGCTGCAGCCGGTCTTCGCGGTGCCCGAATCGTTCAAGCCCGAACAGGTCGACGCGTTCGAAATCGGGTCGAAGAACAGCTTCGGCAACGGCGCACTGCAGCTCAACGCGACGGCCTTCTACTACAAGTACAAGGATCTCCAGCTCAGCAAGATCGTCGCCCGTACCGCGGTCAACGACAACGTCAGCGCCGACATCTACGGCTTCGAAATCGAAGGCATGGTGCGGCCCGACCCGAACTGGCTGATCAACCTCGGCTTCAGCTACCTGCATACGAAGGTGACCGAAGACAAGCTCACCAGCAACCCGCGCGATTTCGGCGGCGGCCGAGCCGATGCCGTCATCATCAAGGACATCACCAACGGTGCGAACTGCGCGGTTTCGTCGACTTCGGGCAACGTCACCGGTGTCAACGCCTTCGTCAACACGGTGAACAACGTCATCAACGCCGGCCTCGTCCCCGGCCTCGCCGCCGGCGCTGGCTTGCAGGGAACGACGACCTTCCCGGCAGACGGAGGCATCGCTTCGACCGGTGCTTTCGGCATTTGCGGCGTGCTTGGCGCCGCTGCCAGCGGCGCCTTCGCGGGGGCCGGTCTCGACCCGGCGGCGTTCGGCGGGATCGAATATCATTCGGCCGGCGTCAATGTGAACCTGAAGGGCAACAAGCTGCCGCAGGCGCCGAACTATAAGTTCAGCGCTGGCGTGCAATATACCGCGCACCTCGGCGACAGCGACATGACGCTCGTCCCGCGCTTCGACCTCGCCTACACCGGCGACAGCTATGGCAGCATCTTCAACGGCAACGTCAACAAGATCAAAGGCTATGCCCAGGTCAACGCGCAGCTTCAGCTGAACGGAGCCGAGGACAAATGGTTCGTGAAGGGGTTCATCCAGAACGTCTTCGACGTGAATAGCGTCACCGGTCTCTACATCACCGACCAGTCGTCGGGTAACTACACCAACATCTTCACCCTCGAACCGCGGCGCTACGGCATCGCGGCGGGCGTGCGGTTCTAACCAGCCCAAATAGGCAAAAAAAGCCCCGGCCTCTCGAACGAGAGGCCGGGGTTTCTTTTGTCCATCGTCGAAGGACGGGCGCGGACGCCCGCCTTCCGATCAGAATTTGAAGCGCGCGGTCACACCGTAGGTCCGCGGCTGGCTGGGATAGCCCGAGACGCTGCCCGACTGCGCGACGGCGTTGAAGATCGTCGTCAGATAGCGCGCATTGGTCAGATTGCGGCCCCACACGCCGAGTTCGAGGCCGTTGGTCAGCGCGACGGTGAAGGACGCGTTGAGCTGGTTGACCTCGCGCTTCAGATTCTGCGCGACGCTCGCCGGCAGGGCGGCGAGGCCGTCGACGATCTGCGTCGGGCTTTCATACTGATAGTCGACATGCGCGATCGCCCGCGTCCCGCCCGCGAATTCGTGGGTGTAGGTGCCGCCCGCCGACACCGACAGGTCGGGGATGCCCGCGGGCTTCATGCCCGACAGGTCGCCGAACGCCGAGGCGACGAAGCTGTCGTATTTGGCGTCGAGATAGGTGACGGCGAGGTTCAGGTTGAGTCCGCGAACCGGCCGCACCGATCCGTCGAACTCGATCCCGAAGGTCGACTGCTTGCCGGCGTTGGCGAGCGCGAAGCCGGTGCCGGTGAAGACGTTCGACTGGAACCCCTTGATCGACTGCTTGAACACCGCGAGGTTCAGCGCCGCGACCGACCAGTTGGCCTTCAGCCCCGCCTCATAGACTTCCGATTCCTCGGGCGCCGCGAAGCGCGTGCCCGCCACCAGGTTCGGTGTCGCGAGGCCGCCCGCGACGATCGCGGGCAGGTCCGCCGCCAGTGGGCGGCTGTCGCGCGACAGGTTGACCGAGGCGGCCTTGAAGCCGGTCGCATAGGTCGCATAGACGTTGACCGTGTCGGTCAGTTCATAGGACAGACGCGCGCTCCACGAAAAATCACCATCGCTGACCCGGCCCGGCTCGACGCTGTTCGGAACGTCGAGGAAAGGCGGCAGGAACTGAAAATCCTTGAGGCCGGCGAGGGGGTTCGCGCTACTGCCATCGGGCAGGATCAGCGTCGGATTCGCCGCGAGGAAAGCGGCGGTCGCCGGATCCACCCCACTGCTGACAAGCACGAATTCACGGAACGGCGTATAGGCGGCCGCGTCGAGGTCGATCCCCGAAAAGACGTCGGTGCTGGTGACGTTGGTCGTGAAGCGCTTCTTGTCCTTCGTATAGTTGCCGCCGAGCGTCAGCGTCAGCCGGTCGCTGATCCCGAAATCGAGCGTGCCGAAGATCGACCAGGCGGTGTTCTTCATCCGGTAACGTTCATCCATGCCGTCGCCGGCGTGGAAGAAGGAATCGTTCGGCGCACCCAGCGCGGCCTCGAGCGTCGGAACGTCCAGCAGCCCGCCGCTGGCCGCCTGGATCAGCGCGTTGCCATAGGGACGGAAGTCGTCGCCGAAATAGATCTGACTGTGCTGCCGAATCTTCTCGTGGAAATAATAGCCGCCGATCAGAAAGTTGACCGGCCCGTCGAAGTCCGACGTCAGCCGCAGTTCCTGAGTGAACGTGTTGATCGCGGTATCGTCCGATTTCTGCCCGATCAGGTCGGCGCCCGAGAAATCCGAATCCTGATTGGTGTCGGCGCGCACCTCGCGATAGGCGGTGATCGAGGTCAGCGCGAGCGCGCCGAGATCATAGTCGATCTGCGCCGATCCGCCGTAATTCTCGATCTCGTTCGACGACAGGAAATTATTGTAGACGTGATAGGAAAAGGGATTGGCGGCATCGACGCTCGTCCCGCCCGCCAGCAGGTCGGTGATCGCGACCGTCGGCCCGGCGATGACGTTCGCCGCAATGCAGCAATTCTCGTCGATCTTGTCGTAATCGCCGATCAGGCGGATCGACAGCGCTTCGGTCGGTTCGAACAGCAACTGCCCGCGCACACCCCAGCGGTTGCGGTCGTTGACGTCCTTGCCCAGCCGCAAATCCTGCGCATAGCCGTCGCGGCGGTTGAAATTGCCGCCGAGCGAGAAAGCGACATTTTCACCGATCGGGCCGGTGACATTGCCCTTCACCGTGATCGCGTCGTAATTGCCGTAGGTCGCCTCGACCGAGCCGCCGAAATCATATTGCGGCTTTTGCGTGACGATGCTGATGACGCCCGCCGAGGCGTTCTTGCCGAACAGCGTCGATTGCGGACCGCGCAGCACCTCAACGCGTTCGAGGTTGGGCAGGTCGCCGATCTGCGCCGCCGAACGCGAGCGATAGACACCGTCGATGAAGACGCCGACCGACGGCTCGATGCCGGGGTTGTTGGCACCGTTGCCGAAACCGCGGATGATGAAATTGGTATTGGCGCTCGACTGAAGCTGCGCCACGCGCAGGCTGGGCACCGCCGATTGCAGGTCGATGAGGTCGCGGATCTGCGAATTTTCGATGTCGGCCGCCGAGGCCACCGACACGGCGATCGGCGTATCCTGCAGCGTCTGCGACCGCTTGCTCGCGGTGACGATGATCTCGTTGCCGTAATCATTATCGCCGGCACCCGTGTTCTGGGCAGCGGCGATGGCGGGGGTCGCGGCGGCGCACAGCATCGTGGCGCCCAGCAGCATGTTGCGCAAGGTCATGATTCTCTCTCCGACCCGCGAAGCGCAGCCCACAGGGGCCTGAGGAGGGGATGCTCCGGGGGTGCCAGTGGCCCTAGCGCGCCGCCGGACACCGTCAACGCGGAGAAAGAAAAACCTTGGCTTTTCCGTCCGATAGTGGCCGAAAAGCAACAGTCCCCGTGCGAGACCCCCTACAGCCGTCCGCTGAACAGGCCGGAAACCGGCGCCATGATGAGGCTGAGCAGCAGCGCGACCACGATCGCGGCGATGATGACGACGGCGGTATAGCCCAGCGCCTTCGCTTCCGGCGCCCGCATCAGCTTTGGCAGCCCGAGGTAGAGCAGATACAGGCTGTAGAGGCCGAGCAGCATCAGCACGGCGAGCGCCGGGACGAGGCCGAAGATTCCGGCCACCCAACTCGCGGTTGCCGAATAGGCGGCGACCTTGAACGCCTGCACGCGATTGGGCGTCGCGTCGAAGGTCGGCGCGAGGGCGTCGATGATCAGCGCCAGCACAAACACGCCGACCAGCGCCGCGCCATATTGGACGAGCGCGGTGCCGAGCGCCGCGCCGACTGACGGCCGAAATGTGAAGCCCATCGCCGAATAGCCGAAGACGGTCGACCCGATGAAGTGGGCGACGGCGGGAATCGCCGCGAGCGGCAAGACATGGCGGCGATAGATGTCGCCGATCGTGTCCGCCTCCGTATCGATCTTCGCCCATTCCTCCGCCGGACGCAGAAGAATGCCCCTCACGCGCGCGACGAGCGCCGGCTTGCCATCATTCGCTGTCATCTTCCTCTCCCCATTTCGCGGCTTTCGACGGAGCCATATGCGGGATTCCGGCCCGTCGCCGCTGTGCTCCATAGCACAGGGACGGCGGAAACGGGAAAGACGCGTCCGGGGCTACTCGAACCGGCCGCCGCGCCCGGCACCATCGGCGAAGCGGCCGGCGCCGGCCTTCGCCTCGGCGCGCAGCGGCTTTTCGCCCTCGCGTCCCTCGAACCGCAGCGCCTCGGCCAGGTCGAAGTCCCATTGGCGATAGGCCGACGCCCGGTCGGTGCGCATGCACAGCGCCGGAAAGCGCGCGATCTCCGCCGCCAGCGCCTGCGCGGCCGACAGCGCGGCACCGTCCGGCACGACGCGGCTGGCCAGTCCCATCGCCAATGCCTCGTCCGCCGCGACCGACCGCCCGGTCAGGATCATGTCGAGCGCCCGCCCCTGACCGACGACGCGCGGCAGGCGCACCGTGCCGCCGTCGATCAGCGGCACGCCCCAGCGGCGGCAGAAGACGCCGAAGGTCGCGCTTTCGGCGGCGACGCGCAGATCGCACCACAGCGCGAGTTCGAGCCCGCCCGCGACCGCATAGCCCTCGACCGCGGCAATCACCGGCTTCGACAGCAGCATCCGCGTCGGCCCCATCGGCCCGTCGCCCTCGGGCTCGTAGCGGCGTTCGCCCTGCCCCACCGCCTTCAGGTCGAAACCGGCGCAGAAATGGCCGCCCGCCCCGGTCAGCACCGCGACCGCGCTGCCGTCGTCGGCCTCGAAATCGGCGAATGCGGCGCGCAACGCGTCGGCGGTCGCCGGGTCGACCGCGTTGCGGCACGCGGGCCGGTCGATGGTGACGGTGCGCACCGCGCCGTCGTTCGTGACGCGGACCGTCATGCCGCGGGCATCGCGCGGTCGACGATCATACGCGTGTCGATCGCGGCATCGAAGGCGCCATAGGCGCTGCCACGCGGGATCAGCCGCAGGCGGCAGAAAGCCTCCGCGAGCGGGTTGCCCTGGCCGATCAGCACCGCCGCCTGCGCCGCGAGCGCGAGCCGCTCGATCAGCAGCCGCGCGGTGCCTTCGTGCGCGGCGCGCAGGTCGATCGCGTCGATCCAGCGATCATAGGCGCCGTCGTGCCCGCGCTGCGCCGCCAGAAAGGCGTGCAATGCCTCGACCCCGTCGGGTTCGCGCGCGATGGCGCGCAGCAGGTCGAGCGCGATGACGTTGCCCGACCCTTCCCAGATCGCGTTGAGCGGCGACTGGCGGAACAGGCGCGGCATCGGCCCCGCCTCGATATAGCCGGCACCGCCATGCGCCTCCATCGCTTCATAGACGAGGCCGGGCGCGCGCTTGCACACCCAATATTTGGCGACGGGGGTCAGCAGCCGCGCGAGGGGATCGTCCGCATCGAACGCCTGCGCCAGCCGGAAGCCGAGCGCCGTCGCCGCCTCGCTTTCGACCGCAAGGTCGGCGAGCACCGCCGCCATCGCCGGCTGGTCGATCAGGCGGCGCTGGAAGGCTGAGCGGTTCGCGGTGTGCCACAACGCCTGCGCGAGCGCGCCGCGCATCTGCTGCGCCGATCCGACGACGCAGTCGAGCCGCGTGTGCTGGACCATCTGGATGATCGTCGCCACCCCGCGCCCTTCGGGCCCCAGCCGCTGCGCCAGCGCGCCATGATATTCGATTTCGGACGAGGCGTTCGACCGGTCGCCCATCTTGTCCTTGAGCCGCATGACGCGAAAGCCCGCGTTGCGCGTCCCGTCGGGCAGCCACCGCGGCACGAGGAAGCAGGTCAGCCCGCCCCCCGCATAGGCGAGCGTCAGGAAGGCGTCGCACATCGGCGCCGAACAGAACCATTTGTGCCCCGTGAGGCTGTACCAGCCCTCCTCGCCCGTCGGCTCGGCGCGCGTCGTGTTGGCGCGCACGTCGCTGCCGCCCTGCTTCTCGGTCATCGTCATGCCGATCGTCACCCCCGCCTTTTCGGCGGCGGGGCGGACCGCCGGGTCATAGCGGCCGGCGGCGATGCGCGGCACCCACATATCGGCGACCGCCGGCTCGGCACGCAGCGCAGGCACTGCGGCATAGGTCATCGTCATCGGACAGCTCGTCCCCGAATCGGCCTGCCCGGTCAGGAAGAGGATCGCCGAATGCAGCGCATGTCCGTGCGCGCTGCCGTCCCACGCGGCCGACGCGAAGCCGCTGTCGAGCCCCAGCCGCATCAGTTCGTGATAGGCGGGATGGAAACGCACTTCATCGACGCGGTGACCGTAGCGGTCGAACGTTTCGAGCACCGGCACCTGCCGGTTCGCCTCGACGCCCCATTCGATCACCTTGGCCGAGCCGCAGCGCTGCCCCAGCGCCGCCAGCCGTTCGGCATGGCCCGCCGCCCCCGCCTGCGTCACCGCATCGACCAGCGCGCGGTCGCCGGTGAACAGGTTCGTGTTTTCGAGCGGCGGCGGCTGGTTGAACACCTCATGCGTGTCGAGCCGGTCGATCGGGCGGATGGCGGTCATCGTCTGTCTCCTCAATCTTCGGCCGGCAGGCGCTTCGACACCTGGCTCGCGATCGGATCGCCGCTGTCGCGCTCGGCCACCGCCTGCTTGAAGCCGACCTCCTGCGCGCGCTCGCGGAACCATATACCCTCTGGCGAATGGCGCGAAACGCCGTCGAACAGCGTCGCGAACATCTGCGTGTTATTGAGGCCCATATTGTCATAGGCCTGATTGACGACGGTCTTCGTCATCATCAACTGGTTGCGGGGCACGCCGCGCAGCCGCCCCGCCAGCCGCTCGACCGCATCGTCGAGTTCCGCCTCGGGCACCGCCTCCAGCGCCAGGCCGATGCGCGCCGCCTCGCGTCCGTCGATCAGGTCGCCGGTCATCATCATCCGCTTCGCCATCTGCGGCCCCAGCCGATAGACCCACATCGCCGGCGTCGGCACGCCCCAGACGCGCGCGGGCGGATAGCCGATGCGTGCATCCTCCGCCATGATCAGGAAGTCGCAGCACAGCGCGATGTCCGATCCGCCCGCGACCGCAGCGCCGTGGACGCGCGCGATCGTCGGCTTGGTCGCGCGCCACAGCGCCATGAAATCCTGCGTGTTGCGCCACATCATCTGGAAATCGAGCGTCGGGTCCCACGGCATGTCCTGCGACCCGCTGATCTCTCCCTTGCGCTCGGCATAATGCTTGAGGTCATAGCCGCCGCAAAAGCCCGGCCCCGCGCCGCGCACGACGATGACATGAACGTCGGGGTCGGCCTCCGCCTTCTCGACCGCGGCGCGGATCTCGCGCGGCATGCCGTGCGCGATCGCGTTGAAATATTCGGGCCGGTCGAGCGTGATCGTCGCGACCCGGTTGTCGGTCGTATAGGACAGGGTTTCGAAACGCATGGTCAAATCTCCTCGGGGAGGTGGACCGCGCCCATGGCGAGCGCGGCGGCGATTTCAGCGGCGTCGAGGCCGGCGGCGGCGAGGATGGCGCGGCCATGTTCGCCGACCCGCGGCGCATGGGCATCGGTCGCCGCCCGCGCGCCGTCGAAGCGTGCGACCGCGCGGGCGCGGCGCACCGGTCCCGCCTGCGGATGGTCGGTCAGCGCGACGAAATCGTCGTGGGCGAGCTGCGCATGCCCCGGCAGCGCCGCCGAGCGGTTGGCGACGCCGCACGGCACCCCCGCCTCGGCCAACCGCTCGACCGCCTCGGCCGTCGTCATCGCCGCGACGCGCGGGGCCGAAAAGGCGCGCAGATCGTCCCAGTTGAGGAAACGCGTCGCCATGTCGGCATAGCGCGGATCGGACAGCAGCTCGGGTGCGCCGATCGCCCGCGCCCAGCCTTCGAACTCCGATTGCGACAGCATGACGACGACGATCCATCCGTCCGCCGTCGCCCAGGGACGATAGACCGCGGCGATGTTCGGCATCCGCGACGGCGCGTCGGGAAAGACTTCGGCCCCGTGCAGGTCGATCCAGCCATAAGCGACCGCCGCTTCGAGCATCGAGATATCGACCACCGTCCCCTCGCCGCTGCGCCCGCGCGCGACGAGCGCCGCGGTCGCAGCTTGCGCGGCATAGAGACCCGCCGTCTTGTCGCAGATCCACTGCGGCGCCAGCGTCGGCTCGCCGCTGTCGTCCCAGCTCACCATCCCCGATTCGGCCTGGATGATCGGGTCATAGGCGCGGGTGCCGCACATCGGCCCATCTTGCCCGAAACCGCTGATCCGCGCGATCACCAGATCGGGGCGGAGCGCGTGCAGTGCCGCGATGCCCAGCCCCAGCCGTTCCATCACCCCCGGCCGGAAATTGTGTATCAGCAGGTCGGCATGCGGAACGAGGCGGCAGAGCAGAGCGCGGCCCTCGGTGCGGGCAAGGTCGAGCGCGATCGATTGTTTTCCTGCGTTGAGCGCGACGTGCGCCGAACTGAACCCCGGCGCCGCGATCGCGCCCAGCAGGCGCGCCCGGTCGCCCTCGGGCGGTTCGATCTTCCACACGCGCGCACCCTGCTGCGCCATGATCTGCGTCGCGAGCGGTCCCGCGACAACGCTGGTCAGATCGATTACCGTGATGCCTTCGAGGGGCAGCATCTTCCTCTCCTCCATTATTTATTGCACAATAAGTCGGATATGGACGCAGAACGCAACATAATAATCGCTGGCGGCGGCACGATGAGCGCACGGATGCTGATCCTCGACCTGCTCGACACCGGCGAGCCGCCGGCCTTCTCGGTCGGCGAACTGGTGCGGGCGGGTGCCGCCTTCGGCATCGAGGCCCCGGGAATCCGCACCGCGCTGACGCGCCTCAAGACCGAGGACCGGGTGCGCGCGATCGCGCGGGGCCGTTACACGATCGGTTCGGGCGGCGCACCGCTCCAGCAGCTCATCCTGGGCTGGCGGACGCGGCTCGACCTGCGGCGGGCGTGGGGCGGCGGCTGGCTGCTGGCGATCGCGGGGCCGCTGGAACGCGCCGACCGGACGGCGTGGCGCCGCACGCTGCGCGCGCTGGACCTCGAAGGCTTTGCCGAGGCCGAAACGAACGTCTGGGCGCGCCCCGACAATCTGGAAGGCGGCGCCGAGGGGGCGCGGCAAAGGCTGGCGACGCTCGACGCGGCCGCATCGCTGTGCGTCGTCGAGGCGGCGGGGCTCGACGCGGGGCGCGCGGAACGCTTCCCGACGCTGTGGCCCGCCGACGCCCGGCGCGCGGCCTATCTGGAACTGGCCGGGGCGCTCGACCGCAGCGGCGCGCGCATCGACGCCATGCCGCTACACGCCGCGGCGGCGGAGACGCTGCTGCTCGGACGGCAGGCGATCCGCGCCATCATGCGCGATCCGCTGCTTCCCGACGCGTTCGGCCCGGCCGACGGCCTGTCGCGCCTGATCGAGGCGATGAACCGCTACGACCGCGTCGGCAAGGCGATCTGGCAAGCCTATTTGCGAGGATAAAGCGCGGCGCCTTTAGCCGCGCCTTTATCTGCATCGTCTCAAATCCGTTGGGACGGTAATTTGGATACTAATGCATGATTGTCTTGGCTCGCAAAGCCGCGTGCTCCCGCGAATGCGGAAGTCCAGAGCTTCGAAGAGCCAAGGGCGGCGCCACATCGCTCTGGGTCCCCGCCTGCGCGGGGACACGACATGGTTCATCCAAACATGATCACGCTCCAAACTCGACACATCAGCCCGCGACCTCGC
The DNA here is from genome assembly GCF_001591045.1 of Sphingopyxis granuli NBRC 100800. Lineage (GTDB taxonomy): Bacteria > Pseudomonadota > Alphaproteobacteria > Sphingomonadales > Sphingomonadaceae > Sphingopyxis > Sphingopyxis granuli. The sequence goes on from NZ_BCUA01000007.1 coordinate 50,550, forward strand.
GGCGGCGCACCATGTCGAGCGCGACGTCGACGATCATGTCCTCCTGACCGCCGACCATCTTGCGGCGGCCGAGTTCGACGAGGATCGCGCGCGTGTCGAGTCCGTGGTCGGCGGCGGCCTTTTCGGCGTGACGCAGGAAGGAGGAATAGACCCCGGCATAGCCGAGGGTCAGCGTCTCGCGATCGACGCGCACCGGGCGGTCCTGCAACGGGCGCACCAGTTCCTCAGCGGCGTCCATCAGCGCGAACAGGTCGCAGCCATGGTTCCAGCCATAGACGTCGGCGGCGGCGATGAAGACCTCCAGCGGCGCATTGCCCGCCCCCGCGCCCATGCCGGCAAGGCTGGCGTCGACGCGGATCGCACCGTTCTGCACCGCGACGATGCTGTTCGCGACGCCGAGGCTGAGATTGTGGTGCGCGTGGACGCCGCGCTGCGTCTCGGGCTTCAGCACGCGGTCATAGGCGGCGAGCCGCGCCGCATAGCCGTCCATCGTCAGCGCACCGCCCGAATCGGTGACATAGACGCAATGCGCGCCATAGCTTTCCATCAGCTTCGCCTGGCCCGCCAGCGCTTCGGGCTCGGACATATGGCTCATCATCAGAAAGCCCGCGACGTCCATACCGATGCCGCGCGCGAACCCGATATGCTGCTTTGCGACGTCGGCCTCGGTGCAATGCGTCGCGATGCGGACCGATCGCACGCCCATTTCATAGGCGTGCTTCAGATCGTGGATCGTCCCGATGCCGGGGAGAAGCAAGGTCGTGAGCACGCTATGCTCCAGCACCTCGGCCACTGCGCCGATCCAGTCCCAGTCGGTATGCGCGCCGAAGCCATAGTTGAAGCTCGATCCTTGCAGGCCATCGCCGTGCGACACCTCGATCGCGTCGACCTTCGCAGCGTCGAGCGCCCGCGCGATCGCGCGCACATGGTCGAGGCCGTACTGGTGGCGGATCGCATGCATCCCGTCGCGCAGCGTCACGTCCTGGATATAGAGCTTTGTGGTGATGGGGTCGAAGCTCATGCCGCCATCCTTTCGGCGATCTTCTCGGCGGTCTTCAGCGCCGCCGAGGTCATGATGTCGAGATTGCCCGCGTAAGCCGGCAGATAATGCGCCGCCCCCTCGACCTCCAGAAAGACGCTGACCTTCAAGCCCGTGAAGCTGCCGCCCATTTCCGGAATGGTCAGCGGCGCGTTGCCGCCGATGCTTTCGAACTGCACCGCCTGCTTCAGCCGGTATCCGGGGACATAGCTCTGCACCTCGGCCACCATGGCCTCGACCGACCGGCGGATCGCGTCGCGGTCGCCGTCGTCGCACAGGCAATAGACGGTGTCACGCATGATCAGCGGCGGTTCGGCGGGGTTGAGGACGATGATCGCCTTGCCGCGCGCCGCACCGCCGACCTCGACGATCGCCTGGCTCGTCGTCTCGGTGAACTCGTCGATATTGGCGCGGGTGCCGGGGCCGGCGCTCTTCGACGCGATGGACGCCACGATTTCTCCATAATGCACCTTCGCCACCCGATTCACCGCCGCGACGATCGGGATCGTCGCCTGCCCACCGCACGTCACCATGTTGACGTTCGGCGCATCCAGATGCGCATCGCCGTTCACCGGCGGGATCGTGTACGGCCCGACCGCCGCCGGCGTCAGGTCGATCACCCGCTTGCCGTGGGCGACCAGCACCTCGCTATGCCGCTGGTGCGCACCTGCGGAGGTCGCATCGAAGACGATGCCGATGTCGGCAAAGCCCGGCATCGCGACGAGCCCGTCGAGTCCCTCGGCAGTAATCGGCACGCCGAGCCGCTCGGCGCGTTTCAGGCCGTCGGATTCGGGATCGATGCCGACGAACGCCCCCATTTCCAGTCCCTTCGACAGGCGCATGATCTTGATCATCAGGTCGGTGCCGATATTGCCCGACCCGATGATCGCCACTTTGGTTTTCGCCATCATCTCAGTTCCCGTAGGTGAAGCGGCATTCGCCGATGCCCGCGACGCGCGCGATCACCGCGTCGCCGGGCGTCAGCGCGACCATCGGCCCCAGCGCGCCGGCGAGCAGGATGTCGCCCGCCTTCAGCGGCTCGCCGCGCGCCGCCAGCGTCCGCGCCAGCCATGCGGCGGCGTTGAGCGGATTGCCGAGCGCCGCGGCGCCGACCCCGGTCGAGGCGACCGCGCCATTGACGGTCATTTCCATCGCCGCGCCTTCGAGGTCGAGCCCGGCGAGCGGCCGCCCAGCGTCGGCGAGCAGGAAGAAGGCCGACGATCCATTGTCGGCGACCGTGTCGGCAAAGCTGATCTTCCAGTCGGCGATGCGGCTGTCGACGATCTCGATCGCCGCATGGACGCGTGCGACTGCCGCCGCCGCCTGTTCCGCCGTCGTCGCCGGGTCGGGCAGGTCGGCGCCGAGGATGAAGGCGATCTCCGCCTCCGCCTTCGGCTGGATCGCCCGCGCCGGGTCGAGTCGGCCGCCGTCGGCGATGCGCATGTCGTCGAACAGCACCCCGAAATCGGGCTGGTCGACGCCGAGTTGCTGCTGCACCGCCTTCGCCGTCAATCCCGCCTTGCGCCCGACGATGCGCCGCCCCTGCGTTTCCCAGAAGCGCGTGTTGATCGTCTGCACCGCATAGGCGCCGTCGGCATCGGTCGGGTCCAGCCCGTCGCGAAGCGGGGGCACGGTTCCGCCCGTATAGGCGTCGCGCAGCCGCCGCGCGAGGTCTTCGAATGTCGCTGTCATCTCGGTCTCCCTGCGCGCCTGCTATCAGGGATCGCGCCGGGCGCCACCGCGCGATTGCGATTATCTCTTAATATTCGAGAGCAAGCCTGCCAAAAGGTGACATGAATTCGCCCTCGCCCCCCGCTTACACATCGCAGACGCTGATCAAGGGACTGCGGCTGCTCGAAGCGCTGGTTCGCGACGGCGGGCGCTCGACCCTGTCGGCGGTGGCGGCGCGGCTGGCGCTGCCGCCGCAGACGGCGCACCGCCTTGCGCTGACGCTCGAGGCCGAAGGCTATCTGGTCCGCACCGCGAAGGGCGTCTATCGCGCAGCGCCGCGCCTCGCCGCCCTCGCGCAGCCCAGCGAGCCGCGCGCCGCGCTCGCCGCCGGCCTGCGCCGCCCGCTCGCGCGGCTGGCGGCGCAGTTCGGCGCCTATGCCCATGCCGGCATCCTCGAGGATTCGATGGTCACCTACATCGTCAAGGAGCGCGGCGACGCCGCCGAGCTGTTCACCGCCGAACGGATGCAGCTCGAAGCCTATTGCTCGGCGATCGGCAAGATATTGCTCGCCGCGCTGCCCGAGCCCGCGCTGGCCGCCTATCTCGCCGGCGGCCCGCTGATCGCGCTAACCCCAAACACGATCACCGATGCGGCGGTGCTGCGAGACGAGCTGGCGACGATCCGCCGGACCGGCATCGCCTATGACCGCCATGAAATCCGCAACGACCTGTTCTGCATCGCGGTGCCGCTGCCGCCGGAGGACGGGCGCATCGAGGGCGCGATTTCGCTATCCTTCCTTGGGCGCACACCCGATCCGGCGGTGCGGCGCAAGACGATCGCGCGTCTGCGCGCGGTGGCCCGCCGCCTCGCCGGAGAGGCCGGTCAGGCGGGCGCCGCCAGTTCCGCCCGCACATAGTCGACCGACCCGGCGCCGCTTGTCAGCCGCTGGGCGCCGAGCTGCCGGTTCCACCAGCTTTCAGACCCATCGGCAAGCCGCCATTCGTGCAGACGGCGGGTGAAGAGGTGAAGGTCGTGCTCGACGCTGATCCCGATCGCGCCGTGCACCGCGTGCGCGGTTGCGGCGACGCGCGTCGCGGCCCTGCTCGCCACCGATTTGGCGGTCGCAGCGGCGGCCAGCGAAGGCGGCCAGGCCCCGGCGCAGCCGAGTTGCGACGCGATGCGCGCCGCGACCGCCTCTTCGGCCATCACCGCCAGATTCTGTTGGAGTGCCTGCTGGCGGCCGATCGGCTTGCCGAACTGGGCGCGCTCGTTGGCATAGGCGGCGGTCATCGCGACGAGCCGATCCGCCGCGCCGGCGATCAGCGCCGCGCGCAGCACCGCCGCAAGCGCGCGCAATCCCCCCGCCGGCGCCGGCAGCATCCCGTCGAGCCGGTCCCATCGCATCCGCGCCGCGAGGCTGCGGGCAACCCCTGTCGCTTCGGCCCCGTCCGCCGCGACGAGGGCGAGCCGCCCGTCCTGTTCGACCAGCACATGGCGCGCGACGAGCCCCAGCGGCACCACCACCGTCTGTCCCGGCGCCGCCACGGCGAGCGCGACCGGTCCGTCGGGCAGCGGCGCACCGGCGTCCGCCAGTAACGCCCGCGCGATCATCGTCTCGCCGACCGGCAGCGGCACCGCGTGGCGCCCCAGCGCCTGCCATAGCGGCTGCACCGCCGCGACCGGCAGGCCGAAGCCGCCCGCCGCCTCGGCAACCAGCGCGTCGAGAAACCCCGATCCGGCCACCGCGTCCCACATCGCATCGGTATCGCCGCCCGCCTCGACCGCGCGCACCGCGGCGGGCGCGGCGACGGTTTCGAGCATCCGCTCGAAGGGCGAAAGAAGCGCATCGTGATCCATCATCGCAGTCCCATTCCGCGCGCGATGATCCCGCGCAATATTTCCCGCGTGCCGCCGCGCAGCGAAAAGCTCGGCGCCACATGCGTCACATAGAGCAAGGTGCGATACAGCTCCGCATCGACCGGCTCGTCCGGATGCGCGGCGAGGTCGTCGCCGATCGCGATCGGCAGTTCCTGTTCGAAGCTGGTGCCGAGGTCCTTGACCAGCGACGCCTCGACCACCGGGCTCTCGCCGAGCGCGAGCCGCGCGGTGCAGGCGATCGACATCGCCCGCAGCGTCCCCAGCCGCGCGGTGAAATCGCCGACCAGCGCCACCGTCGCCGAATCCTCGCGCCCCATCGCCTGCAGATGCCGCACCCAGGCGTCGAGCAGCACGACGCTCGAATAGATGCGCTCGGGCCCGCTGCGTTCGAAGGCGAGTTCGGCCGTGACCTGCTTCCAGCCCTCGCCCTCATGCCCGATCAGCGCGTCGGCGGGCAGGTCGACATCTTCGAAGAACACCTCGGCGAAATGCGCGTCGCCCGCCAGGTCGGCGATCGGCCGCACCGTCACGCCCGGCGCCTTGAGGTCGATGATGAGCTGCGACAGGCCGCCGTGCCTATCCTCGCTGGTGCCCGAGGTGCGGAGCAGCGCGATCATGTAGTCGCTGTGCATCGCGTTGCTCGTCCAGATCTTCTGGCCGTTGACGCGCCAGCCGCTTTCGGTGCGCTCGGCGCGGGTGCGCACGCTGGCAAGGTCGGACCCCGACCCCGGCTCGCTCATCCCGATGCAGAAGAAAATCTCGCCGCGGCAGATGCGCGGAAGATAGTCATCGCGCTGTGCCTCGGTGCCGAAACGCAGGATCAGCGGCGCGCTCTGGCGGTCGGCGATCCAGTGCGCCGCGACCGGCGTACCCACCGCGAGCAATTCCTCGACGACCACGAAGCGCGCGAACGGCCCGCGTTCGCCGCCGCCATAGCGCCTGGGCAGCGTCAGGCCGAGGAAGCCCGCTTCGCCCAGCCTGCGGCTGAACGCCGCGTCAAACCCCGCCCACGACCGGGCGCGGGCCGCATCGCCGCGCGCCGCGACGGCTTCGGCTGCAAGCGCGCGGATCGCCGGGCGCAGCGCTTCGTCTTCGGCGGGCAGCGCCGCGAGGGTCAATGTGTCGAACACCCGTCTTCCCTCCTATGTGGCCGGCCGCACCGCGGCAGATGCCGCATGCCCCATCGCGACCACGGCAGCAATAGATATGCAGCCTCCTTCCCGAAGGCCGATTCGGTCACCCTCGCGGCATCGCCCACGCCGCCCACAGCCAGCCGGCGATCATCAGGGCGCCGCCGATCGGCGTCACCGCGCCCAGCCACCGCGGCGCGCCCAGCGCCATCGCATAGAGGGTGGCGGCGAACAGGATCGAACCGGCCAGCAGCATCGCCGCCGGCCCACGCGCGACGCCCATCACGGCGAGCGCCCCGACCGCGTGGATCAACTGATAGAGGCCGCCGGTCCGCAGCCATTCGGCCTCTTGCTGCCCCGCCGCGCCATGGGCGCCGAACGCGCCCGCCGCTACCGCGACGGCCGCGGAAATCGCCGCAAACAATCCGATCATCGTCCTTTTCCTTCCTTCGCGCGGCCGCCCGATAGCGCCGCGCGTGACAAAGCCACAAAAATCGCATAAGGGCGCCGCCAATCATGCCAGTCAAGACCCTCCCCGCCCAGCCGAAAGTCGGCATGGTTTCGCTCGGCTGCCCGAAGGCGCTGGTCGACAGCGAACGCATCCTGACGAAATTGCGCGCCGACGGCTATGGCCTGTCGCCCGATTATGCCGGGGCCGACGTGGTGCTCGTCAACACCTGCGGCTTCCTCGACAGCGCGAAGGAGGAAAGCCTCGAGGCGATCGGCGAGGCGATGGCGGAGAACGGCCGCGTCATCGTCACCGGCTGCATGGGCAGCGAGGCCGACCTGATCCGCGCGCGCTTCCCGAAGGTGCTCGCGGTCACCGGCGCGCATCAATATGAGCAGGTGGTCGATGCGGTCCACGACGCCGCGCCGCCGACGCAGGGACCCTTCGTCGATCTGGTGCCGGAGGGCGGGCTCAAGCTGACCCCGCGCCACTACAGCTATCTGAAGATCAGCGAGGGCTGCAACCATAGCTGCGCTTTCTGCATCATCCCCGACCTGCGCGGCCGGCTGGTCAGTCGCCGCATCGACGCGGTGCTGCGCGAGGCGGAGAAGCTCGTCGCGGCGGGGACCAAGGAACTACTGGTGATCAGCCAGGACACCTCGGCCTATGGCGTCGATATCCGCCATGATCCGCGCGAGTGGAAGGGGCGCGAGGTGCGCGCGCACATGACCGATCTCGCGCGCGAACTCGGCCAGCTTCGGACGAGCGAAGGCCGCGCGCCGTGGGTGCGGCTGCACTATGTCTATCCCTATCCGCACGTCGATGCGGTGATCCCGCTGATGGCGGAAGGGCTGCTCACCCCCTATCTCGACATTCCCTTCCAGCATGCGAGTCCGAAGGTGCTGAAGGCGATGAAGCGCCCCGCGAACGAAGCGAAGGTGCTCGAACGGCTCGCGGCGTGGCGCGCGATCGCGCCCGACATCGCGGTGCGGTCGAGCTTCGTCGTCGGCTTCCCCGGCGAGACCGAGGAGGATTTCCGCTATCTGCTCGACTGGCTCGACGAGGCGCAGCTCGATCGCGTCGGTGCTTTCCGTTTCGAGCCGGTCGCGGGCGCGCAGGCGAATGCCCTGCCCGATCCGGTGCCGGACGCGGTCAAGGAAGAGCGCTACCAGCGGATCATGGAAAAGACCGCCGCGATCAGCGCCGCGAAGCTCGCGGCGAAGGTCGGCCGCACCCTTCCCGTCATTATCGACGAGGTGGGCGAAGCCGACGAGGATGGCAGCATCGGCGCCACTGGCCGCAGCCAGGCCGACGCGCCGGAGATCGACGGCCATGTCTACCTTCGCGACGTCGCCGCAGGGCTGAAGGCAGGCGACATCGTCGACGTGCTGGTCGAAGACGCCGACGAGCATGACCTGTTCGGGGTCGTGACCGCCTGATTTCCGGGCGACATTTTTACGGGAACGCTTCGGCCCGGTCGGTGGTAGAACAGATATCGACCGGGGGCCGACACATGCGGATAGCACAGCGACTGCCATATCTGATCGTCATCGCGACGGCGCTTGCCGGCTGCAAGGCGCAGACGGTCGCGGACATGGCGCCGCCCCGCGCCACCGACACCGCGCCGACACCGAAGCAGACCTCGCTGGTCGCGGTGCCGATTGACGCCGACGCCGCGGCGCTGCGCACCGCGCTCGAACGCGCGGTGCCGCGCACGCTGTGGACGATCGACCGGCGCGAACCGAAGTGCGTGCCGCCGCAGGGCGTCAAGGTTTTCGGCAAGAAGGTGAAGGTCACGCCGCCGATCGCCTGCACCATCGTCGGGCAGGTGACGCGCGGCCCCCTGCGGCTGCGCGGCGAAGGGCAGGAGATCGTGGTCGACGTGCCGCTGAACGCGCGGGTCAGCGCGCGCGACGTCGGCGGCGTCCTGAAAGGGGAGACTGCGACCGGATCGGCGATAGCGCACGCGCGCATCCGCGTCGAACTGACCCCCGACTGGCGGCTGCAGGGCAAGGCGCGCATCGCCTATGGCTGGACGAAACCACCGGGGATCGACTTCCTCGGCCGGCGCATCACCTTCACCGACCAGGCCGACGCGAAGCTGAAGCTCGTCGTGCGCGACGTCGAGCGCGAGGTGAACCGGGAGATCGCCCGGGTCGACGTGAAGCGGCAGGCGGCCGACATCTGGCGGCGCAGCTTCACCACCCTCGAACTCAATCGCGAAAATCCGCCGGTGTGGATGCGCCTGACGCCGCAGCGCCTCCTCTATGGCGGCTACCGCGTCGACGGACAGCGCATCAAGCTGAACCTTGCGCTAGAGGCGATGACCGAAAGCTTCGTCGGCGATCGCCCCGCCGACCCCGCGCCGACGGCGCTGCCGCGGCTGGTGCACGAAACGCCGCGCCCGCACCTCGACGTGTTCGTGCCCGTCGTCGCCGATTATGCGGAACTGGAACCGGTGATCCTGCGCGCGCTGGTCCAGCGGTCGGCACGGTCGTTCGAGGTTCCGAAGGTCGGGCCTGTGATGGCGAAGTTCGACAAGGTGACGGTCTATGGCGCGCCGGGCGGCCGCGTCGCGGTGGGTGTCTCGGTCACAGCGCAGCCGCAGCGCATCCCGCAGGGGCCGACGCACGGCCGCATCTGGGCCACCGCGGTCCCGGTGAACGATCCGGGATCGGCCGAGGTCCGCTTTGCCGATCTGACAATTCTGGGCGACACCGACGGGATCGGGGGCGATCTGCTGCTGAAGCTTGGGCAAAGCCCCGGCTTCTCGACCCTGATCGCGTCCGCGCTGACGCAGAATTTCACCCGCGACGTGGAGGAACTGGAAGGCAAGATCCGCCGCGCGGTCGATCAGCGGCGCGAGGGCGATTTCGAGATTCGCACGACCGTTTCCGGCTTCGAGACCGGCGAGATCAAGGCCTATGGCGCGGGCCTCTATCTGCCGGTCCGGATGAGCGGATCGGCCAGCATCGCCTATCGACCCGCCCGATAGTCAGCCGGCCACCGTCTCTTTGTGGAGAATGCGGCCCGCGCCATCCGCGATCGTGAAGGTGACGCGCCACGGCACCTCGTCGGGGAAGCGCGTCCGGCCGAGGACATGGGGCTTCGCGCCGGCGATATAGCTCGCCGAATTGCGCGAGCGCGACTTGCCCGTCACCTCGACCGTATAGACATAGCGCTCGCCATGCCCCGGCCGGCCTTCGAGGGTCAGTTCGACATATCCCGCATGCCGTTCGGTCTGCAGCAGAATCGGTGAGGCGTCGCGAGATGTCATGGCGGTCGATCCCGAAGCGAGAAAAGCGGCAAGCGGTGCCGCCAACAGAAATTGCGCCGCCCGCACCCAGGCGCTCCACGGTTTCACCGGCGATTGCCCGGCTTGGGTTGCTGGACCGGCGGATCGGGCGGCCCGATCGGCAGCTGGTCGGAATCGGCGCCGAATATCCCTTCGGACCCCGGAAACTGGTTCAGGAACCGCGCCAGCATGTCGGGGCCGATCTCGCGCGCGATTAATTCAGGCGTGGGCTGCTGGCCCCGGCGGCGTATCATTTCCCAGGCCGTCGCGACCTCCCGGTACAGTTCCGCGCGCGGATGCTCCACCGTCAGCTTTTCCAGGCTGCCTTCGGGACCGCTATCGTCGCGCGGCAGGTCGATCGTGTCCGGCAGTTGCTCGACGGCAACGCTCGTGGATTTGCGGGCGTCGACCTGTTCGACCTGATCGCCGCCCTTTTCGCGGGGCGGGCCGATCTGGCTCACCGTGGTCGCCTCGCCCCCGCTCGGCGGCGGTTCCGCGGTCGGCGCGGCCAGAAGCAAGGCGAAGGCGACGATCAACGGCTTCCCGTCTGGGTGATGCCGATCGAGGCACCGCCCTCCTGAAGGATCTGCAGGATCAGGCCCGTGCCGATCTGATCGATGGCGGCCAGATTGTCGTTCCCCTGCTGGGTGACGTCGAGCGCGTTCCCCGCGCCGGTCTGCGTCAGCATGGCGATATTGCCGATCCCGTCCTGAAGCAGGCCGATATGGTTGGCCGCGCCGGCGTCCGCCTGCTGGGTCACCAGCGCGCTGTTCGCCTGGCCGGATTGCCATATGCTCGCGATATTGCTGCCCCCCGGCGCACCCGACTGGCGGACGCCGACGGTGCCGTCGCTCCCTTCCATCGCCAGCGTGACGGCGGCCAGCGCATCGCCCTGCTGGACGATGTCGGCCCGAAGCGCGTCGCCGGTCAGCGTGATGTCGACGGCCGCATGAGGGGCGTCCTGCGCCACGTCGACGCCGCCGGCGGAGCCGATCTGTTCGATCGTCACGCTCTGGCCGGGATGCTGGCCCTGCGCGACCGCGGCCGAAAGCCCGGTCCCCGATTGGTCGATCGTCGCGGTGGACTGGGCCATGGCGACGCCCGGTCCGGCCGACAAGGCCCCGGCGGCGAGAAGCCATAGATCACGGCGTTTCATCGGACTTCTCCCTGCAATAAAAAGTCCCCGGAGGGCGCCCTGGGGCGTCCTCCGGGGCGCGGGGTCACTGTGCGACGTTCGCCACGTTGAACGATCCCGACTGAAGAACGGTCGAGACGTTTCCGTTGGTGAGCTGCGTCACATTCGCGGTGTTGTTGTTGCCGCTCTGATCGACCGACGAAGTGTTGCCCGAACCAAATTGCAGGACGAGCGCATATTGCGAGTTGCCTGCCTGGGTCACGGTCGAGCTGTTGTTGTCGGCATACTGGCCGACACCGGCATAGCTGCCGCTGCCGGTCTGGACGATCGACGAGCTGTCGAAATTGCCCGTCTGCTCGTTGACCGCGACATGGTTGTCGCCATCCTGGTCGATCGACGACGTGCCGTCATTGCCATATTGGTAGATCGCCGCAGAGAAATTCTCCGTCGGCGGGCTATCCTCGCGCTGGATGATGCTGCCCGTATTGCGGTTGCCGACCTGATAGACCAGGGCGTCGCTGTCCTCGGACCGCTGGACGATCGATGCGTCATTGTCGTCGCCGGCAAGCTGCCAGACATAGGCGACCGAACGGTTGCCGTGGTTCAGCACGCTCGACACGCTGTTCGTGCCCCACTGCAGGACCTCCGCATAGCCGTCGTTGGCCCGCTGGAAGACTTCGGAGTCGTTGCCGTCCCCGGACTGGTCGACATAGACCGACGAATTGATCGGCCGGATGCCGCCCGGCGACGTCTGGTCGACAAGGCTGCTGTTGCCGTTGCCCGACTGGTCGACGGTCGCCAGCACCGATTCGCCGTCCTGGACGATGTCGGAACTGTTGCCGTCGCCGCTCTGGTTGACGTCGGCGTCGTCGTCGGTTCCGGTCTGCAGGACGGTCGAGAAATTGTCGGCCCCGCTCTGCACGACATAGGCCTCGCCGACGTCGCCGATCTGATCGACCGTGCTGTCGTTTCGCAGCCCGGTCTGCGTCACCTCGGCGATCTGGCTGCCGGTGCCGCCCTGGTTGATCATGCTGTTGTTGCCGTAGCTGTCGTCGGTCAACGCCGCCGTCGCATCGCCCTGAACCACCGTCGCGCTGTTGCCGTCGCTGGCCTGGTTGATCGTCGAGGACTGCCAGTCGTCGACCTGCGTCACGTCGGCATTATTGTTGTTGCCTGACTGATTAACGAACGATTCGGTCTGGATCGCGATGGTCGACGTGTCCTGCGATACCGTGGCGACATTATTGTCGCCGGACTGATCGACCTCCGACACGTTGATCGGGGTCGAACCCGATCCGTCGTCGGCCTGGGTGACGTTGGCGAGGTTGTTGGCGCCGCTCTGGGTGACCAGCGAATCGCCGCCGTCCAGCGAACCCGTCTGGTCGACATTGGCGGTATTGCCGGTGTTCGACTGGTTGACGGTGCTGACCGATTGGGCGAGCGCCGGTCCGGCGATTGCTAGCGCGAGAACCGAAGCCGCGCTCATCATCATCTTCTTCATCTTCCTGCTCCTTGGCTTTTGCGGCAGGCGATGCGCCGCCGCAATACAAAGGCCGGATCCGTTGCGTCATCCAGCGCCGGCCCCGCTGGCTGCCGACGGGAAGAGAGAACGCGGTCGGTGCGGCGGCCACGGGGGGGATCGGCGCCGCCGCACCTTGCGATTCCGCCGCGGCTGCGATATGAAGCCGGACGGACGCTCGCGTCTGGCGAGGTTTCCCGTAAACCTTGCCAAGTCCGGTCTCGTCGACATCGCGATGCCAATCAGAGTGTCGACGGGACCGCCTTTCGTGCCCGGATGATCCGGGCGATTCCTTCTATTCCCCTCCCTTGTTCGGCTGGGTCGTGACGTTCGTCGTATCCAGCGTGTTGAGCGTCGGCATGGGCGGCGCGGGTTGCGCCGGCCCGGTCGGGCGTGCCGCCGGCTGCGCGGGCCGCGCCGAAAGCTGCGGTGCGTCGCCGCGGTGCGCCGGCGCCGCGGGCGCACGCGCCTGGACATAGCCGGGCGTGCATGCGCCGGTGATCGTGCTGCCGTCGGTGCGGCGCACCAGTTCGACCGCCTCGGGCTCGATATTGTCGCGGCGCGCATAATATTGGCGGAGCAGCTTTTCGCTGAACTCCGGCTGCGTCGACATGCACCACAGATCGCGCCCCGCGCCTTCGATGATCAGGCCGTAGACCGCGGATTCGATCGCCTGCTGCAGCGCGAGGGCGTCGGGCTCGTTGGTCGCGACGCCGCCTTCCAGTTCGAGCAGGTCCTTGAACGCGACATAGCGGAAGGCATTGGCGTCGAGCCCGATCGACGCGATCGACTTGCGTACGCTGACGGTCAGCAGCACCTCGCCCGTCTTTACGCTGACGGCACGGAGATAGACGGTCACCGTATCCTCGCGATATTTGGTGCTGCCGCCGATGCCCAGGAACCGCGCGCCGATACCGCCCGACTTGGTGTTGGTATCGTATCCGATGATGCCGCCTTCCAGGATGACGCCCGCGAAAAGCAGCGGGGGAAGCGCCTGGCGATTGAGTTTCGTCTCGCCCAGGTAGGACGCCCGCATCTCGCGGATCACGGCGCGCTCGCGCAGCAGATTGTCGAGGCGCTCGCGCTCGATGACAGTGAACCAGCGCCCGCGCCCCGATTCCTGCAGTGCCTTGACCAGAATCGAGGTCGCACCCTGCGTGACCGCGCGCGACAGCGTCTGGACCCCTTCGGTGGGTTTGAACTGGCCCGTCTGATCGGCGAAATTATAGACCGCGACCGAGATATTATCGCCGGGTGCCGGCAGGCTCTGCAAGGTGTGGGTCGCGGGGGTCGGCAGCACCGGCTGCGGCGCCGACCAGCTCGCCCCGTCGTTCACGGCGCACGCGCAGAGCAGCGTCGTGGCCGCCGCTACGACGGCGGTGCGAAGGCGCAGGGGAGAGGTCATTCGCCCGGTCCCGTCAGGCCGCCGTCATCGCTGCCTTGCAGCAGCGGGATGACGATCTCGGTCACGCTGCCGTCGGCGTTGTTGGTGATCGTCAACGTGACCGAATCAAGGCCGCGGACGAAGGAAATCTCCTGGTCCCCGAACTGGATCAGGCCGCTGTCCTGCGCGTTCTCGCCAAAGATGATGTCGGTGATCTGGGTGGCCAGAGACGACAGCAGGCGGCTTTGCAGCGTGCGCAGGAACTGCTGCGCCGGATCGGTCGAGGTGACGGCGTTCGGGTCCTTATATTTGTTCTGCGCGGAGGCGATGCCCAGAAGGTGGGCGGAATTGAAGGGGTTGCCGCCGAACGAGGGATTGACGGGCGTGTAGACGATGTCCTGCGCGTGCCCCCCCGCCGGCATCAGCACGGCACACGCCCCCAGCGCCGCTGGCGCGGCCCATTTCGCCCGGAAAATCATGGCACGTCCTCCGCCTGCTATCCCCGCCGCAAATTCGCGACCCGCCTGCCGGTCGCCCGGAAAGCGTTTGAGGCTCGGGGTGCTTCGACCAACCGCCCGTTATCGCGACGTGGAGAGCCGAAACATTTGTCGCGGCAGCCGATTGGCAACCGCCGAAGTGGATGACGCTATGCCAGGATGGGCGAGTCGCCTACCCGTACCACTACGGATGGTGGCTTTACGGGTAGATGGCTAAGGGAGTAATAGGCCAAAGACGTCATACGAGGTCGCCCGACGAAGTTTCGAAAGCAAATCATCGAACAACGGTTGGGAGTTAGGGAGATGAAACACGACCTGGTCCATGTCGTTGACGACGACGAGGCCGTTCGCAACACGCTCTCCCTCCTGCTTCACGCCAATGGCTACCGGGTACGGCCATGGTCCAGCGGCGAGGCGATGCTGGCGAACGATTTCGACAGCGAGCCGGCCTGTGTGCTGATCGACCTGCGCGCGCCGACCGCGGCGGACCTCGACCTTCTGGAAGCGATCAACCGGCGCGGCACGATGGTCGCGACGATCATACTTTCGGAGCAGGCGGATGTTCGAACCGCCGTCGCCGCCCTGCAACGCGGCGCCGCCAATTTCATTGCGATGCCCGCCGAAAGCGAATTGCTGCTGAACGGCATCCGCGACGTTCTCGGCTCGCTGCACAATCGGCAGGCGGCGGAGGCGCGGCGCCGCGACGCAATCGCCCAGCTCGGCAAGCTGTCGCCCAGAGAGCTCGAGGTGCTGTATGGCGTCGCCAGCGGCAAGCAGAACAAGGTCATCGCGCTCGAACTGGGGATCAGCCCCCGTACGGTGGAGGTCTATCGCGCGAACATCATGGAAAAGATGAACTGCAGGACCCTCGCCGGAATATTGAGAATCGCATTCATTGCCGGACTGCTGGAGGACAACGTCATCGCGGGCGCCGCCTGATCGTGGCGGCACGGGTCGTGCGAGACCGGCGATAGCGGCTCCGCGATCAGAACAGCCGCGTCAACGAATAGAAGATCGCTGCGACCACTGCGCTCGCGGGAATGGTGATGAACCAGGCGACGACGACGTTGCTCGCGACGCCCCAGCGCACCGCGCTCGCGCGGCGGGCGACGCCCGCGCCGATGACGCTGCCGGTGATGGTGTGCGTCGTCGACACCGGAATGCCGAACCAGCTTGCCGCGAACACCATGATCGACCCGCCGGTCGACGCGGCGAAGCCCTGGTGGTGCGACAGCTTGGTGATGCGCCCGCCCATCGTCTCGATGATCTTCCACCCGCCCGACAGCGTGCCGAGCGCGATCGCGACATAGCAGCTGATCGCGACCCAGTGCGGCACATGGAACTCCCCGTCCAGATAGCCGGTCGAATAGAGCAGCACCGCGATGATCCCCATCGTCTTCTGTGCGTCGTTGAGCCCATGGCTGATCGAATAGGCGGCCGAGGAGAAGAGGTGGAGGCGGCGAAAGCTCTTTTCGGCGAATTTCGCGGTCGCGCGGCGCAGCGCCCAGCTGCTCGCGAGCATGACCAGCATCGCCAGCAGCATGCCGAGCATCGGCGACAGGAAGATGGCGATCACCGTCTTGTTGAGCCCCGACCACTGGATGCCTTCGAAACCCGCATGCGCGACGCCCGCCCCGACGATGCCGCCGACCAGCGCGTGGCTCGACGAGGAAGGAATGCCTTTGATCCAGGTGACGATGTTCCAGAACATCGCACCGACCAGCGCGCCGAACACGACCGCGGGCGTCACCAGATTCTTGTCGATCAACCCGGCCCCGATCGTCTCCGCGACCCGGTGCAGTTCGGGGAAGCTGATCGACAGGAAATAGGCCGCGAAGTTGAAGAAGGCAGCGAACATCACCGCCTGCACCGGCCGCAGCAGGCGCGTTGCGACGACCGTCGCGATGCTATTCGCGGCGTCGTGCAGCCCGTTCAGGAAATCGAACGCCAAAGCGAGCAGGATCAGCCCGGCGAGAAGGGGAAAGGCCAGTTCGTGCATGGGCCTATCCGTCCAGTGCCAGAGAGCCGTTCGTGTCGAGCGAAGGCGGGACACCCCCCGATCTTGCGCGGCCCCGATGGGCCTCTCGACGCCGTTTATCCTGAGCGCCTGCGAGGCAGCCGAAGGGCTCGATGCGAACGGGACTTTTCATGCCGGGCATGTCTTGCGTCCGTCCGCTCACGCGTGGTCGATGACCAGGCCGTCGATCTCGTTCGCGACGTCCTCGAAGCGGTCGACGACGCGTTCGAGATGGCTGTAAAGCTCGCGCGCGATCATGAAATGAATGGTGTTCGTCGCGCCATGTTCCTTGAACAGGCGGCGGAGGCCCGCGTCGTGGATCTCGTCGGCATGCCCCTCCATGCGGACGAGCCGCTCGGTCAGTTCGTGCAGGCGCGCGCCGTTGGCGGCGACGTTGCGCAGCAGCGGCAGCGCCTCGACAGTCAGCCGCGCCGCATCGACGATGATCGCGGCGATGTCGCACATCTCGGGCTCGAACGTCTTGACGTCGTAGAGGTCGATGGCGCCGGCGGTCTTCTGCATCTCGTCGATCGCATCGTCCATCGAGGCGATCAGGTCGGTGATCGCGCTGCGGTCGAAGGGGGTCAGGAAGGTGCGGCGCACCGTCTGCAGGACCTCGCGCGTGATCTCGTCGGCGTCATGCTCGCGCTCGACGATCTCCTGGACGTGATCGGCCATCCCCTCGCCGCCCTGCAGCAGCCGCGCCAGCGCCTCGGCGCCCGCCGCCAATGTCGCCGCATGCGCCTCGAACAGGTCGAAGAAATTGCCCTGCCTCGGCAGCAGGCGCTGGAACCAGGCAAACATGCGATTGACCCCTGTCTTTTCGGCCACGTGGAACATGAACCCCGACCGCTGCGCCGCGGCGCGAAAGCCGCTGTCCCCGAACGACCGGATCAGCGCCTGAAGGTCGGGCTCGTCGACCGACGCCGCCGCCGCGTCGAAGGGGAACCAGCGCCGTTCGCGCTCGTCCATTTCCTTCCATTCGTCGAGTTCGCGCGTCACCGCGAGCGGAAACACTTCGACATCGTACATGATCGCCGCGCCGTTCGGGCGGCGCTTGCGGTATTGGAAGCTGCCGATCGGCGTCGGACAGACTGCGCCGACCACCCCGGCCTCCTCCTCCGCCTCGACCGCGGCGGAGGCGTGCCGTTCCATGCCGTTCAGCGGATTGCCCTTCGGGATCACCCAGCGCCCGGTCCCTCGCGAGGTGATCAGCAGAATCTCGGTCGGGCCGTCCATGCCTGGCCCGCCGAATCGATAGGGAAGGACAGCGATCTGCCGCATGTCGTCGGCGTTTACCCCTTGCGGTCCGCGCAAGCGAACCCGTGATTGCGAATTGGTGACGCCCCTATGACAATATTGTGACAGCGGCAATGGCGCATGGCGTCGAGCGCGGTTTCCGTGCCCGTCAATTCGATTGCAAAATGCAACGCTGTGCGTAAGCTGTTTGCCAAAGACGAACGGGAGACGACATGATGGCTGGCAGCGCGACCCTCGATCGCAGCGAACGGACGGCGGCCGCCCCCGTCGATCAGGATGTGCTGATCGTCGGCGCGGGCATCTCCGGCATCGGCATGGCCGTGCATCTTCAGATGAACTGTCCCGACCGCAGCTTCGCGCTCGTCGAGCGGCGCGCGAATCTGGGCGGCACCTGGGATCTGTTCCGCTATCCCGGCATCCGCTCGGACAGCGACATGCACACGCTGGGGTTCATCTTCGAACCGTGGAAGCATGAAAAGTCGATCGCCGATGGCCCGTCGATCCTCGCCTATCTGAACCGCATCGTCGACGAGCGCCATATCCGCGAGCATATCCGCTTCAACCGCAAGGTGGTCGGCGCCGACTGGAGCAGCGCCGAGGGGCGCTGGACCGTAACGCTGGAGGATGACGCGGGAGCGACCACGACGACGACCGCGCGCTGGCTCTATCTCGGCTCCGGCTATTACGACTATGACGAGCCCTATGACGCGCATTTCCCGGGGCGCGAGGATTTCGCGGGCCAGATCGTCCATCCGCAATTCTGGCCGAAGGATTTCGACTATGCGGGCAAGAAGGTGGTGGTGATCGGGTCGGGCGCGACCGCCGTGACCATTGTTCCGTCGATGACCGAAAGAGGCGACGGCAAGGGCGCGGCACATGTGACGATGCTCCAGCGCACGCCGACCTGGTACGCGATCCGTCCGGCGAAGGACGGGATCGCCAATTTCCTGCGCAAGATCCTGCCCGAAAAGCTCGCCTACAGCATCACGCGCTTCAAGAATATCCGCCTGCAGGACATCGTGTTCCGCCGCGCGCGCGAAAAGCCCGAGAAGGTCGCCGATTTCCTGACCAAGAAGCTTAAGCAGGCGCTCGGCGACAAATATGATCCGGTCGCTTTCACCCCGCCCTACAATCCATGGGACCAGCGCCTGTGCCTCGTCCCCGACGCCGATTTCTTCGAGGCGATGAAGGCCGGACAGGCATCGGTCGTCACCGATCATATCGAGCGCTTCGACCGGACCGGCATCCAGCTCAAATCGGGCGGGCACCTCGACGCCGACATCATCATCACCGCGACGGGCCTCAAGCTCGCGGTCGCGGGCAAGATTCCGGTGCGCGTCGATGGCGAGACCGTCGATTGGAGCCAGCATTTCTACTACAAGGCGTGCATGTTCTCGAACGTGCCGAACTTTGCGGCGGTGTTCGGCTATCTCAACGCGAGCTGGACGCTGCGCGCCGACCTCGTTTCCGAATATGTCTGCCGCGTCCTCAACCATATGCGCGATACCGACACCACGGTCGCGACGCCGGTGCTCGAAGACCCGTCGACGCTGGTCGAGGACGACATCTTCGACTTCTCGTCGGGCTATATCCAGCGCGCGCTACACATCATGCCGAAAAGCGCGGTCGACATGCCTTGGCGGCTCAGCCAGAATTATGTGCGCGACCGCGTCGACATGCGTACGGGCACGATCGCCGACGGCATCCTGACCTTCGGCCACGCGCGCAAGGCGGCGGCATCGCCGCCGGCGGAACTGGAGGCGGCCGAGTAATAGGCCACCGCCGTCAATCGATGTGCTCGGGCTTGCCCTTGCGCGCGCCCTTGGCAAGCTCTTCGAGCTGCTTTTCGCTCATGCTGTCGACCATCTCGCGCGAAGCGCCCTTCAGGTCGGACTTAGGGGTGTCGCCGCGCTTGGCGCTGAGCGCGGCGCCGGCGGCTTTCTGCTGAGCCTTGGATCTGGCTGGCATGACCTGTCTCCTATCTGCCCCCGCTATCCGTTAGCGCCCCCTATCCGTTAACGATCGTCCCACCGTTGGGATGCAACACCTGGCCCGACATATAGCTGCTGTCGTCGCAGGCAAGGAACAGGAAGCAGGGCGCCACCTCATTGGGTTCGCCCGGCCGCTGCATCGGCGTGCTCTCCCCAAAATGCGCGACCTTGTCGGCGGGGGCGCCGCCGCGCGGGTTCAGCGGGGTCCAGATCGGCCCCGGCGCCACCGCGTTGACTCGAATTCCCTTCGCCACCAGATTCTCGCTCAACGACCGCGTGAAGGCGGTGATCGCCCCCTTGGTCGCGCTGTAGTCCAGCAAGCCCGGCGAACCCTGGTACATCGTCACGCTGGTGCAATTGACGATCGCCGCGCCCTTGCGCAGATGCGGCAGCGCCGCCTGCACGAGGTAGAACATGCCGAAGATGTTGGTCGCAAAGGTGCGCTGAAGCTGGTCGGGGTCAATGTCGCGGATGTCCTCCGCCGGATGCTGTTCCCCCGCATTGTTGACGAGTATGTCGAGCCGCCCGAAGCGCTCGATCGTCCGCTCGACGATCTTCGCGCCCGCCGCGGGCTTGCCGACATCGGCCTTGACCGCGATCGCGCGGCGCCCCTCGCCCTCGACGATCGCGACGCTGTCCGCGGCGTCCGCCTTGTTGTCCTTGTAGACGATCGCGATGTCAGCGCCCTCGCGCGCGAAAAGCGCACAGACCGCGCGGCCGATGCCGCTGTCGCCGCCGGTGACGATGGCGACCTTGCCGTCGAGCCGGCCCGATCCCGGATAGCGCGGTTCCCACCGGGGCGGGCGGTCGAGGTCGGATTCGCGGTCGCTGGGCGGATCGGCGATCGTCTTCGCCTTACCGACCGCCTTTTCGAGCTTCGCCGCCGCGCGCTTCTTGCCGCGCTTCTCGGTGGGGATTTCGCCGACCTTGCCGGCCTTGGGCTGCTTGGCCATCGTCGCTATCCTCGTGTCGCCGGGCGGAAATCGCCGCGATATTCGGGCTTGAGCGCGTGGATCAGCGCCGCCGACATCGGCAGGTCGATCCTGTAGCTGCCCTCGACATAGGGACCTACTTCATAGGGACCGATCCCGATCGTCAGCCGGTCAAGCTTCTTCCCGTCGGACGAGCCGAGCCAGATCGTCTGCGCCGACGCCACCGGGCATTTTCCGAAAACGCTGTCGGTATCGCGGTTCCATTCGACGCCGCGCGCGGCCTTGGCGCGCTCGACGCCGGCGCACAGGTCGTCGTTCGCCGCCTTGTCGAACGCCGCGCCGCTCGTGAACATGTCGAGCGGCTTCAGCCGCGTCGCCTTGTTACGGTCCCACACCAGCGTGTCGAAGCTCTGCATCCCGTGCGCGCCGCCCATATAGGTCCCGATCTCGGCCGACAGGCTCAGGAAGCGCGGCGTATCGGTGACGCGCTGCCAGCTCTGGAGGTGGCTGTGCGCGTGATAGGGAAACCCCTCCTTGGCCGCCGCCGCCCGGTCGCGCTCGGCCGCCGCGACCAGCGCCGCGCGCTGGACCGCGCGGTCGTTGTCGAGCCATGCCGCAAGCCCCGCAATGCGCGCCGCCTCGACCGGATAGCTGTACGCGAATTCGATGAGGTCGGTCTTTTCCTCGACCTTGGAGGCTGTCGCTTCCTTCGCCGCGACATCGGCGGCACCGTTCAGCGGCGCGCCCGGGACCGACGCCGCGGCCTCCTTTTCGGCGCGGGTCGGCGCGGCCTTTTCCGAACAGCCGGCGACAAGCAGCGCGCCCATGCACAGGAGCGCCGCGGAGCGATGGGGGAATATCCTCGTCATGCGCCAACAACGCCGGGAATCGACAAAGTTTCCCTATCGGCCTAGCACGACCGCATGTTCGATTATTCCGATCTGATCCAGCCCGACAAGGAGCAGGACGCCCGCACCATCCATCTGGTCGACAAGACAAGTTATGACGATTGGCTGAAGGGGCGCAACGCCCGCGAACGCACTGCCCTCGCCGCCGCCGGCTACAAACCCGACGGCTACGCCCACGCCATTCTGCCCGGCGACGATGCCGAAAGCTGGTCGGTGGTGACCGCGGTCGCCAATGTCGACAGCCTGTCGGCCTGGTGCCTCGCCAAGCTGGCGCAAACGCTGCCCGAAGGCCGCTACCGCGTCGAAGGCCGCCAGCCCGGCAAGGCGCTGTTCGGCTGGCTGAGCGGACAATATCGCTTCGACACCTATCGTTCGAAGGCCGAAGCACGCGGGGGCCGCGTGCTGCTGACCACCGACGTCGCGGCGATCGCGCCGGTCGTCGCCGAGATGCGCGGCGTCGCGCTGGTCCGCGATCTCGTCAACACCCCCGCCGCCGACATGGGTCCCGCCGCGCTCGAAGCGGCGGCCGAGCGCATCGCCAGGGCGCATGGCGGAACGCTCACGGTGACGAAGGGCGAAGCGCTCGAACAGGGCTATCCGATGATCCACGCGGTCGGCCGCGCCGCCGCGCGCCACCATGCGCCGCGCCTGATCGAGATCGTCTGGGGCAAGGAAGATCATCCGCGCATCGCGCTGGTCGGCAAGGGGATCGCCTTCGACAGCGGCGGGCTCGACATCAAGCCCGCGGCGGGGATGCGGCTGATGAAGAAGGACATGGGCGGTGCCGCGCACGTTCTCGCGCTCGCCGAGCTCGTCATGGCGACCGGCCTCCCCGTCCGCCTGCATTGCCTCGTCGCGGCGGCGGAGAACGCCATATCGGCCGACGCCTTTCGCCCCGGCGATGTGCTGCGCAGCCGCAAGGGGCTGACGATCGAGATCGGCAACACCGATGCCGAGGGGCGGCTCGTGCTCGCCGATGCGCTGGCGAAAGCGGGCGAGGACACTCCCGAACTGGTCGTCGACTTCGCGACGCTGACCGGCGCCGCGCGCGTCGCGCTCGGTCCCGATCTTCCGGCGCTCTATGCGAATGACGACGTGCTTGCCGACGAACTGCTGAAGGGCGGCGTCGAGCGCGACGATCCGCTGTGGCGGATGCCGCTGTGGGACGGCTATGCCGACCTTCTCGAAACCGACATCGCCGACCTCGGCAATGCCGGGACGTCGGCGTTCGCGGGGTCGATCACCGCCGCGCTGTTCCTCAAGCGCTTCGTTCCCGAAGGCGCGGCCTGGGCGCATTTCGACACCTTCGCGTGGCGCCCGTCGGCGAAGCCCGGACGGCCGAAGGGCGGCGCGGCGCTGGGGCTGCGCGCGGCCTGGGCGATGTTGCAGGGCCGCTACGACCGACGCGGCAGGGCCTGAACAACCTTGATAAAGCGCGTCCCGCTGGTCTAATGGCGCGCGATTGTCCGCTCCGGCGGACCTCATCCATTTTCAGGACGGCTAGTGAAAGCAGAGATTGGCGATAAATCCGCGGCGAGCCGGGTACGCATGGGGCGCCCCGGCGCGGCCGGTGCGGGCCGCGACCGCTTCGCCCTCGCCGGAACGTCGCAGCCGTTCGACCCCCGCGTCGTCGCGATCCGCCCCGACCTCGCCGACATCGCGGTCGCCGGCCACTATTTCGCCCCGCACTATGCCGCGCCGATGATGCGGAGCTGCGTGCTTCCGGCGACGGCGCTGCGCGCCGACCCGGCGCCCGACGCCCGGCAGACGAGCGAGTTGCTGTTCGGCGAGGCCTTCGCGCTGCTCGACCTCACCGGCGGCTGGGCGTGGGGCTACAGCCTTGCCGATCATTATGTCGGCTATCTCGCCGCCGAAGCGCTCGGCGCGCCGATCGCCCCGACCCACCGCGTCACGGCCGCCGAGGCGATCCTGCACAGCGCGCCCGACGCCGCCAGCGGCGGATCGGCCATCCTGCCGCGCGGCGCGCTGGTCATGGGCGAGGAGCAGGGCGAATGGCTCGCGACGCCGCACGGCTTTCTGCCCCGCGCCGCGCTGGTCGAAGCGGACGACCGCGACGACGATCCAGCCGGCATAGCCGAAGCGCTGGTCGGCGCACCCTATCTGTGGGGCGGCCGCACCGCAAAGGGCATCGACTGCTCAGGGCTCGTCCAGCTGGCCTGGAGCGCGGCGGGCGTTCCGCTTCCGCGTGACAGCGACCTGCAGTTCGCAGCGCTCGGCCCCGACAGGATGGTCGATCCGGCCGCTCTCGCGCGCGGCGACCTCGTCTTCTTTCCCGGCCATGTCGGCATCATGACGGACCCCGAAACGATCGTCCATGCAAGCCGGCATTGGGGCGCGGTCAAGGCCGAGCCGCTCGCCGATCTGGTCGCGCGCGTCGCGGCCGAAGGCAAGGATCCGCCGATCATCGGCGCCCGGCGGCCGGGGCAGGCATGACACACACGGTCTTCATCGACGGCGCCGCCGGAACCACCGGCCTCGAGATCGCCGAGCGGCTCGCGGGGCGGGCCGAATTCACCCTGCTCACGCTCAACGATGCGCGGCGCAAGGACGCAGCGGCACGGCGCGAGGCGCTGAACGCCGCCGATTTCGTCATCCTCTGCCTGCCCGATGACGCGGCGCGGCAGGCGGTGGCGATGATCGACAACGACCGCACGCGGGTGATCGACGCCTCGACCGCGCATCGCGTCGCCCCCGGCTGGATCTACGGCTTTCCGGAGGTCCGCGGCCATGACGCGGTCGCGCAGGCCGCGCGCGTCTCCAACCCCGGCTGCTATTCGACCGGCTTCATCGCGCTCGTCGCGCCGCTCGTCCGCGCGGGTCTGCTGCCCGCCGACTGGCCCTATATCTGTCATGCGGTCAGCGGCTATTCGGGCGGCGGCAAGGCACTGATCGAACGCTTCGAGGCCGACCCCGACATCGCCTGGCGTGGTTATGCGCTGGCGCTCGGCCACAAGCATGTGCCGGAAATGCAGGCGCGCTGCGGTCTGGCGGTCGCCCCGCTCTTCTCGCCCGCCGTCGTCCCCGCACACCGCGGCATGGTGGTCGAGGTGCCGCTGCCGCTCGCGGCGATGCCCGGCGCCGCCTCGCCCGACGCGCTGCGCGCCGCGCTCGCCGATCATTATGCGGGCAGCACGGTCGTCGCGATGGGCACAGCGCCCGAAAGCGGAGAAATGCTGCTGCGCGCCTCCGACGGCGGCAGCGACCGGCTCGACCTGTTCCTGTTCGCCAGTGCCGATGCCAGCCAGGTCCGGCTCGTCGCGCGCCTCGACAATCTGGGCAAGGGCGCCAGCGGCGCCTGCATCCAGAACCTCAACATCATGGCGGGTTTGCCCGAAACCGCGGGGCTGCGCCTGTAAAGCGCCGCCGCGCTCAGTGAACGGTATCGAGCGGAGCCTCGATCGACAGATAGGTGATCAGCCGCTCGATCTGCCGCCAGCGCGCGAAATGGACGTGGTTGCCCAGCACGCGATATTGCTCGGCGCGCGCCGCCGCGGCGAAGCCCGCTTCCTCGCCATGATCGCGGATCAGCGCATCGGCTTCGTCGACCGCCGTGCGGTCGGCCAGGAAAGGTGCGGGCAGCTGCATGGAAACCCCGATCCGTTGCATCGAACCCGCCGTCTAGCGCGGCCGCATCACCGCGCCGTTCCCAACCGTGATGAACGATCCAGTAAGGTTAACGGGCACGTTCCGTCCCGCCCGCGTTTCGCGCTTTGCCGCGGCGAAGCGCCGGTGTAGACAGGCGCCATGCGCAAGATCGTCAAATATGCCGCCCTCGTCCTGCTGTTGATCCTGATCGCCGGCGGCATCGTCCTCTACATCCTGTCGCGCCCCGACGTGGCGCGCTTCTCGACCGCCGAACTCAGCGGCCGGGTGCCGGTGATGGCCTCGCAGCATCCCGAGAGCTTTCCGACGATGAACGTCCCCGAGGCGACGAGCTGGCCGGCCGGCGAAGCACCGCGGGCTGCCGAAGGTCTGACCGTCGCGCGCTTCGCCGACGGGCTCGACCACCCGCGCGCGATGCTGGTGCTGCCCAATGGCGACGTGCTGGTCGCCGAGGCGCAGAGCCCGCCGCGCGAGGACGGCGGGATCGAAGGCAAGGTGATGAAATCGCTGATGGGCAAGGCGGGTGCCGGCGGCGTGTCGGCAAACCGCATCACGCTGCTGCGCGACGCCGACGGTGACGGCAAGGCGGAAGTGCGCAGCGCCTATATCACCGGCCTCAACTCGCCTTACGGCATGGCGCTGGTGAAGGATACGCTCTACGTCGCCAACACCGACGCCATTCTCGCCTTCCCCTATGTCGAGGGCGCGACCAAGATGGCGGTCCAGGCGAAGAAGATCGCCGACCTGCCCGCAAAGGGCACCAACCGCCACTGGACGAAAAGCCTCGCCGCGGCGCCCAATGGCTGGCTCTATGTCGGCGTCGGCGCCGACAGCAACATCGGCGAAAAGGGCATGGCGAACGAGGTGAAGCGTGCCTCGGTGCTCGAGGTGCGGCCGGAGAACGGCTATGTGCGGACGTTCGCCGCGGGCATCCGCAATCCCGTCGGCCTCGCCTTCTATCCTGGCAGCGACCAGCTCTGGACCGTGGTCAACGAACGCGACATGCTGGGCAGCGACCTCGTTCCCGACTATCTGGCCGAGATCGACGAAGGCGATTTCTATGGCTGGCCCTGGTATTATTGGGGCGGCTACATCGATCCGCGCGTTGCGCCGCCCGAGGAGGATCAGCGCCAATATACCAAGCGCCCCGCCTATGGCCTCGGCGCGCATGTCGCGCCGCTGGGGATGACCTTCACCCAGGGACTCGACCTTGGCGAGCGCTGGGCGAACGGCGTGCTGGTCGCGCGCCACGGATCGTGGAACCGCGAACCCGCGACGGGCTATGACGTCGTCTTCGTCCGGTTCGGCACCAACAAGCGCCCCGCCGACGCGCTGCCGATCGTGCTCCTCGACCGCTTCCTCGCCGCCGACGGCAAGACGACGCGCGGCCGCCCCGCCGACGTCAAGGTCGCGAAAGACGGCAGCGCGCTGGTTGCCGACGACACCGGCGGCGTGATCTGGCGGGTCGCGAAGGCGGGATGACGACAAGTCCTACGTCACTCACTGTGTTCAGCGGTAACGACGAAGCCATCCATGACGCGATGACTTGGACGGACTTCCATGTCCGTTCGTGTCGAGCGTAGTCGAGACACCCATCAACCTGGTGCAATGCTTACGGGTGTCTCGACTACGCTCGACACGAACGGGACGATGGATCGAATTCGGCCGATACCATGGATCAGCGCCAACATCATCGCCGCCATGCTCCTGCGGCCGAAGCTCAAGGCAGCGTTTTCACGCCCCGCGGCATCACACCCGCATCGGCATCAGCACATAGAGCGCCGGGCTTTTCTCGCTTTCGCGGATCAGCGTCGGCGCATTGGCATCGGCGAGATGCAGTTCGACCGTGTCGCCATCGACCTGCCCCAATATGTCGCTGAGGTAGCGGGCGTTGAAGCCGATCTCCAGCGGCTCGCTGTCGTATCCGGCGGGCAGCTCCTCGGCCGCGGTGCCGTTTTCGGGGCTGGTCACCGACAGGGTGATACGATCCTTGTCGAGCCCGACCTTCACCGCGCGCGTCTTTTCGCTCGCGATCGTCGACACGCGGTCGACGCCCTGGAACAGGCTTTTCGGATCGACCTTCAGCAGCTTGTCGTTCGCGGTCGGGATGACGCGGCTATAGTCGGGGAAAGTGCCGTCGATCAGCTTCGACGTCAGCACCGCATGGCCGAGCTGGAAGCGGATCTTGGTCGCCGACAGGCTGACCTCGACATTGCCCTCAGCCTCGTCGAGCAGCTTGCGGATCTCGCCGACGCATTTGCGCGGCACGATCACGTCGGGCATCGCGCTCGCACCGTCGGGCCGCGTCACCGTATAGCGCGCGAGGCGGTGGCCGTCGGTGGCCGCGGCCTTCAGCACCGGCCCGCTCGCATCCTCCGCGACGTGCAGGAAGATGCCGTTGAGATAATAGCGCGTTTCCTCGGTCGAGATGGCGAAGCGCGTCTTGTCGATGATCTGGATCAGCTCGGCGACGGGCAGTTCGAAGCTGGTCGGCAGGTCGCCCTCGGCGATCACCGGGAAATCATCGCGCGGCAGCGTCGGCAGGTTGAAGTTCGAGCGGCCCGCCTTGACCTGCATCTTGCCATCGGCGGCGGCGAGGCTGACCTCAGCCCCCTCGGGCAGCTTGCGTGCGATCTCGAACAGCGTGTGCGCCGACACGGTCGTCGTGCCGGGCGTTTCGACCTTCGCGGCGACGGTCTCGACGACCTGAAGATCGAGGTCGGTCGCCATCAGTTTCAACTGCCCGCTGGCATCGGCTTCGATCAGGACGTTCGACAGGATCGGAATGGTATTGCGCCGTTCGACCACCGACTGGACGTGGCCGAGGCTCTTCAGAAGCACTGCGCGTTCGATCGTCGCTTTCATTCTTGTCCGCCATCCTGTGTCTTGCGGGAGAAGTCCCTGCGGGGGGCGGGCGATTCGGCGCCCCGATTCCCTGCCCCCGAAAATGCCAACCTTCCTTACCGAACGCATCGCGCCGCGCAACCCAATGCTTGCAAAGCCGAGCGTTTCGCGCAATCGGACCGGATGCGCCCGGCGCTTTTCCTCCTCCTGCTCGCGGCGCTGCCGGCCGCCGCCTGGGCGTCCCCGCGCACCGCGCTCGGCGTCTTCGACGGCTGGGGCGCCTTCCGCGAGGCCGCTACACCGCGCTGCTACGCCATCGCCGCGCCCGCGGCGACGATCGGCACGCCCCGCACAAAGGCCTATGCCAGCGTCGGCTATTGGCCCAAGGCGCGCATCCGCGGCCAATTCTATGTCCGCCTGTCGAAACCGCGCGGCGCCAACCGCGAATTGCGGCTGACCGTCGGCAGCCGCCGCTTCATCCTCACCGGCAACGGCCTCCATGGCTGGGCAAGCGACGCCCGCATGGACGCCGCGATCATTGCCGCGATGCGTTCGGCCCCGAGCATGAGCGTCGAGAGCAGCACCGAAAGCGGCGGCGCGATCGCCGACACCTATCGCCTGCGCGGCGCGGCGACCGCGATCGACGCGGCGGCACTGGGATGCGCGCGGGCGGGATAGCGCCGTCGCTGCGCCGTGCCTACTTCCGCGCCGCCTTCGCCTCCGGCGCCAGCGTTTCGACGACCTCGCCCGCCGCGTTGAGGAATTCGATCGCGCCATAGCCTTCGGGGGTCACCGTCAGCCGAACCCGCGCCCGGTCCTCCGCATCGGCGAGCGCCACTGATGGCGTGCCGTCCGCCGCGACGTCCAGCTTGATCCGGGTCGATGTCGCCACGCCGGGAACCAGACGATTTCCCAGCGCCGGCTCGCGAAGCAGCGGCGGTGCCTGGTTGATCGAGAAGCTCACCGCGCCGTCGGGCGCGACACGCCAGCCGATGGCATCCTGCGCCGGATGGTCGAGCGCCAGCACTGCCATGCTGCCGTTCGGCAGGTCGGCGACGCCGAACCCGCCGCGCTCGCTGCCCCGGGCATCGTAGAGGATCAGTCCCGACACGTCGAACGCCCGCTTATACTGGATGCCGTCGATGATCGGCGCCGGCGTGTCGGCGGCCAGGGTCATGCGGATCGTTCCGTCGTCTCCGACGATGTCGATTCGCTTGGCGGTAATGCGCTCGTGATCGACCGATTCGACGCGCAGGGCGGGATCGCGATCGGCGATGATCTTCTCGAGCGTCTCGATCGAAGGCGCCGCCGGCCGGGCGATCGCGGGCGCCGCGGCCAGGGATCCGACGAGCAGCAAGGGAAGGGCATATCGCGGGGGCATGATGGTATCTCGCAGAAAAGAGGGGAGGAACCGATGGAAACGACCCGATCGGCGGGCCCGCATCCTTGCCCGGTGGCGGCCGGAACCGTCAAGCATTCGCTCCCTTTTCTTCCGAGCGGATGGATCGTTACGCCGACCGACACGGATTCGACAGATTGTTGCGATGACGCTTGCCCCCACCCGCTTCTTTGCGCATGATCGCGGATGACTGCCGGGGACGCGTCCAGCAGAAAGGCGCGCCCTGCCCGGTCGAACGATTGGGATGAGGAGACAGCAGGATGAACGCGCCCGTGCGCTGTGACGGTACCGCCCGCGAGCGGCACAAGACGCTCGATTTCATCGGTTTGCGCGCCCATGCGACGACCGTCGGGCTGATCCAGCTTTGCGAGGAGCTGATGAACGCCGGCGTGCTGAGCGCAGAGGGATTGCAGCGGATCAAGGATGCGATCCGCATGGAACTGACCGTGTGCAATGTCCGGATTTCAGGGCAGTCGAACTTCGACGACACCTTGCGCCGCCGCCTCGACGCGATCTTTCCGCAGGCGCCCGGCCGCCCGCCCGAGGAGCCGGTCGGCCCGCTCACCGATTTCGAGGAAGCGATCGAGGAAGGCCTGCCGCACTGAGATGAAGGCGGGCGATGCGCGATTGCGCAAGCCCCCCTTCCCTCCTATATCGCCGCGCATCATGCAGATTCCCGGCCATATCGACCCGGTCACGACCGGCACCGTGCCGTTGCGCGGCGGCAACCGCATCGACCTGGTCGGGTTGACGCGCGAAGGGATTCGCGCCGCGCTGCAGGAAGCCGGGCTCGACGCCAAGGCGGCCAAGCTGCGCGCCAAGCAGATCTGGCACTGGATCTATCACCGCGGCGTCACCGAATTCGATGCGATGACCGACATCGCCAAAACGATGCGTCCGTGGCTGACCGAGCGGTTCATCGTCGGCCGCCCCACCGTCGTCACCGCGCAGGTGTCGAACGACGGCACCCGCAAATGGCTGCTCGCCGCCGCCGACGGCCAGGAATATGAGATGGTGTTCATCCCCGACGCGGATCGGGGAACGCTGTGCGTGTCGAGCCAGGTCGGCTGTACCCTCAACTGCCGCTTCTGCCACACCGGCACCATGCGCCTCGTCCGCAATCTGGGGGCCGGCGAGATCGTCGGACAGGTACTGCTCGCGCGCGACGCACTCGGCGAATGGCCGAAAGGAACGATGGCAGGCGGCGCGGAAGACGAGGAAGACGACGCCGGCCACTACACCGCCGATGGCCGCATGCTCACCAACATCGTGATGATGGGGATGGGCGAGCCGCTCTACAATTTCGACGAGGTCAAAGGCGCGCTGAAGATCGTCATGGACGGCGACGGGCTGGCGCTGTCCAAACGCCGCATCACCCTGTCGACGAGCGGTGTCGTGCCGATGATGGCGCGCGCGGGCGAGGAGATCGGTGTCAACCTCGCGGTATCGCTCCACGCGGTCAGCAAGGAAATCCGCGACGAGATCGTGCCGCTCAATCGCAAATACGGCATCGAGGAACTGCTCGCTGCCTGCGCCGCCTATCCGGGTGCGAACAATGCGCGGCGCATCACCTTCGAATATGTGATGCTGAAGGACAAGAACGACAGCGACGCCGACGCGCGCGAACTGGTGCGACTGCTCAAGCAGTATCGGCTGCCCGCGAAGGTCAACCTGATTCCGTTCAACCCGTGGCCCGGCGCGCCCTATGAATGCTCGCCGCCCGAGCGGGTGCGCGCGTTCAGCAACCTGATTTTCGAGGCGGGGATTTCGGCGCCGATCCGTACTCCGCGCGGGCGCGACATCATGGCCGCCTGCGGCCAGCTCAAGAGCGCGGCGACCAAGCCCACCCGCGCCGAACTCGACCGCATCGCCGAGGAAAAGCAGGCCGCGCTGGGCTAAAGCATGATGACTTTGGAAGGACT
>NZ_BCUA01000008.1 GCF_001591045.1 Sphingopyxis granuli NBRC 100800
GGGGTCCAGATGGCACAGCGCTGCCCCGTGTGGCCCCCGGCTTTCGCCGGGGCACAGGCCCTTACTTGCCTGAAGGCTATGTACGCCGACCCGATCCGGGGGAAGCGATCTAGGGCGGTTCGCGCAAGCTCTGGATTGCCGCGTCGCCTTCGGCTCCTCGCAATGACGCATTCCGTCTATCCGTCGCCGTGACGCTCCGCATCCTCTCGATCGCCACGCTGTTTCCCGACGCGGCGCGGCCGAACTTCGGGCTGTTCGTCGAAAGGAGCCTGCGCGCGCTGGCGCAGCAGCCGGGCATCGCCCTGACCGTCGTCGCGCCGGTCGGCCTGCCGCCCTTCCCGCTGTCGCTCCACCCGCGCTATCGCGCGCTGCGCAGCCTGCCGCGAACCGAGACGTGGAACGGTCTTGCCGTGCATCGTCCGCGCTTCCCGCTGATCCCGCGCCATGGCGCGCGCTTCAACCCCGCGCTGGTCGCGCGCGCGGTGCTGTCGGCGGTGCGCGGCGCGGCGTTCGACGTCGTCGACGCACAATTCTTCTATCCCGACGGCCCCGCCGCGATGCGGGTCGCGGCGGCGCTCGACCTGCCCTTCTCGGTCAAGGCGCGCGGCGCCGACATCAGCCATTTCGGCCATGCCGCGGCGACGAAGGCCCAGTTGCTCGCCGCCGCCGACGGGGCCGCCGGGCTGCTCGCCGTCTCCGAATCGATGCGCCGCGACATGGCGGCGATCGGGATCGATCCCGGCAAGGTCGCGATCCATTACACCGGCATCGACGGCGAGCGCTTCCGCCCCGGCGACCGCGCCGCCGCGCGCGCGGCGCTCGGCATCGGGACCGATCCCGTCATCGCCACCGTCGGCGCGCTGATCCCACGCAAGGGCCAGGCACTGGTGATCGAGGCGCTGCCCATGCTGCCCGGCGTGCACTATTGGCTTGCCGGCGCGGGGGAAGAGGAAGGCCGCTATCGCGCGCTCGCCGAGCGGCTCGGCGTCGCCGGGCGGGTCCACATGATGGGTCCGGTCGCCAACGCCGACCTGCCGACGCTCTACCGCGCCGCCGATACGGTGGTGATGCCGTCGGTCAGCGAAGGGCTGGCCAATGCCTGGGTCGAGGCGCTCGCCTGCGGCACGCCGATCGTGATCAGCGACGCGGGCGGCGCGGCCGAGCTCGTCACCTCACCGATGGCCGGGCGCATCGTGGAGCGCACGCCCGACGCCATCGCCGCGGCGGTGCGCGCGATCCTCGCGGCGCCGCCCGGGAAAGCGGAAGTCGCGGCCAGCCTAGCCGGCCGCTTCGACTGGGACCGCAACGGCCGCGAACTCGCCGACCATCTGCGCCGCTGCGCGGGGCGATAGGCCCCGCCGGGGCGTCAGACCACCGCGCCGTCGTCCGAGCGCGCGACACGCTCGGCGCCGCTGGTCGCGGCCGAGGTGCGCGGCACGAAGCTGTGCGGGCCGACCTTCAGCCAGACCAGCACCGGCGTCGACATCAGCACCGACGAATAGGTGCCGACGAACACGCCGAGCAGCATCGCGGCGGTGAAGCCGAAGATCACGTCCGGCCCGAAGATAAGCAGCACGCCCAGCGCCAGGAACATCGCGACGCTGGTCATCACCGTGCGCGACAAGGTCTCGTTGATGCTGAGGTTGAGCAGCGGAATGATCTCCATCTTGCGGTATTTCTTCAGATTCTCGCGAATCCGGTCATAGACGACGATCGTGTCGTTGAGCGAATAGCCGACGATCGTCAGCAGCGCCGCGACGCTGTTGAGATCGAACTGCAACTGCGTCACCGCAAAGAAGCCGAATGTCAGCGACACCTCGTGGAACAGGCGGCCGAGCGCCCCGACGCCGAACTGCCATTCGAAGCGGATCCAGATGTAGATGGAGATGCCCAGCACCGCGAGCGCGAGACTGATCGCGCCGGTTCGCAGCAATTCGTCCGATACCTTGCCCGAAACGGTTTCGACCGCGCCCGTTTTCGCGTTGGGGAAAGCCTTGTGAATCCCGGCGACCAATTGCTCGCCGGCACGATCGGCGCTTTCCTTGTCGCCTTCGGGCAATCCCGTGCGGATCGACACCGCGCTGTCCGAACCGAACTGCTGGATCGTCGGTTCGCCGAGTCCGATCTTGTCCACCTCGCTCCGGATCTCCTCGATCGGCGGCATCGTGCCCACGAAATCGACGCGGACCGACTGCCCGCCGACGAAATCGACGCCCAGGTTCAACCCGCGCACCGCGACGAGCGCGATCGAGAGGACGACGAGCAGGAAGCTCATGGTCGAGGCGACCTTCCGCCAGCGCAGAAAGTCGATGTTCGTATCGTCGGGGACGAGTTTCAGCAGGCGCATCGTTCAGCTCCCTCAGATATGGATCGCCGTCGGGCGCTTGGCGCGAAGCCAGTGCGCGACGAACATGCGCGTGACGGTGACGGCGGTGAAGACGCTGGTCACGATACCGATGGTCAGCACCACCGCGAACCCCTTGATCGGGCCCGACCCGAACCAGAACATCAGCGCCGCCGCGATGACGTTGGTGACGTTGGCGTCGAAGATCGCGCGGCTCGCCTCGGTATAGCCCAGCTCCACCGCCTGGAACGGCCGGCGTCCGCGTTTCAGCTCCTCGCGAAGCCGCTCGTTGATCAGCACGTTCGCATCGACCGCGGCACCGATGGTCAGCACGAAGCCCGCGATGCCTGGCAGGGTCAGCGTCGCGTTGAACGCCGCCATGGTCGCGATAATCAGGAAGACGTTGAAGATCAGCGCGATGTTCGCATAGACGCCGAAGCGGCCATAGACGACGAGCATCAGCACCAGCACCGCGACGGTCGCGATGATCCCGGCGATCACGCCCTTCTCGATCGAATCGGCGCCGAGTTCGGGGGTCACCGTCCGTTCCTCGACCACCGTCATCTTCACCGGCAGCGCGCCCGAGCGCAGCGAGATGGCGAGCGCGTTGGCGCTGGCGACCGAGAAGCTGCCCGAAATCTGTGCGCTGCCGCCCAGGATCGGTTCGTTGATCGACGGCGCTGATAGCACCTGGCCGTCGAGCACCATCGCGAAGCGCTTGCCGACATTCTGCGCGGTGACGCGCGCGAAAGTGCTCGAGCCCGCGGCGTCGAACCGGATCGTCACCACCGGCTGGTTCGACTGCGGATCATAGCTTTGCCGCGCGTCGATGAGCTGCTCGCCGCTGATCATCACCTGCCGGCTCAGCACCTCGAACGGCGCCCCGCCGCCTTCGCCCTTGGCATAGGGCACGATCTCGCTGCCGACCGGCACGCGGCCCTGCATCGCCTCGTTCGGGTCGGCGTTGGCGTCGACCATGCGGAATTCGAGCCGCGCGGTCTTGCCGATCAGGTCCTTCAGCGCCTTCGGGTCCTGAAGCCCCGGCACCTGGACGACGATCCGGTCGCTGCCCTGGCGGATGATCGTCGGTTCGCGCGTGCCGAGCGCGTTGACGCGGCGGTCGATGATGTCGCGCGCGGTATCCATCGCACGGCTGACCGCCTGCGCCTGCCCGGCGCGGGTCGGGGTCAGCACGATGCGCGTCGTGTCGACGACGTCGATGTTCCAGTCGCGCTGGCCGGTCAGCCCGGCGCCCTGCGTCTCGGCAAACAGCCGCTCGCGCGCGGCATCGAGCTTCGTCTGGTCGCGGACGAGGAAACTGATCTTGCCGCCCGCATTCGACAGTTCGCCGATCGCGATGTCGTCGTCGGCCCCGCGTTCGCCGCGCATCGCGGTACGCACCGTCTTTTCCATGTTGGCCAGCTGCGTCTTCTGCAGGTCGGCAACGTCGGCCTCGAGCAGAAGGTGGCTGCCGCCCGCAAGGTCGAGGCCCAGGTTGACCTTGATCTGGGCAAAGCCGGGAAGGCTTTCGAACGCCTTCGTCGGCAGGAAGCTGGGAATGGAAAAGAGGATGCCGGCCAGCAGGATGAGGCTGATGCCGAGGGTCTTCCAGCGCGGGAAATCGAGCATGACTGGGATTCCGTTGGTCTGGGCGGAAGCGGCGGTCGCCGCCGCCGCATCAGTCGTTGGCGGGCTTGCCGCCGGGCTGGAGAACGTCCGACAGGGTCGATTTGACGACCTTGATCTTCACGCCCTGCGCGATTTCGACATCGGCGAAATCATCGTCGACGCGCGTCACCTTGCCGACGATGCCGCCGCCGGTAACGACCTGGTCGCGCGGCTTCACCGCCGCGATCTTGGCGCGATGTTCCTTCATCCGCACCTGCTGCGGGCGGATCAGGAAGAACCAGAACACAACGAAGATCAGGACATAGGGCGCCAGCATCAGCAGGCTGGCGGCCCCGCCCCCCGATCCGGCCGCCTGGGTCAGAAGCAATGTCGTCGACATGGATGAAAACTTTCCGTTCGAAAGCGCCGCCGCCCGCAGGAAGGGCCGGCGCATAGAAATATGGCGCGGCGCCTATCACGCAGGGGCGGCGCGCGCAACCGGCGGCTTGAGCCCTCCCCGCGACAGGCCGCGGCAAGATGGGGACCGGACAGCGCCGATCAAGAGCCGCTATCCGTCCGTCGCATATCGCCTCCGGCTCTCCTCAGGAGAGCCTTGCATCGCCGGCCAAGCCGCGCTAGGGGCCTCGCCTGCCCAATCGGGCCGGTCGGGACGTAGCGCAGCCTGGTAGCGCATCACACTGGGGGTGTGGGGGTCGGAGGTTCGAATCCTCTCGTCCCGACCAATTTTCCTCGATTATATTCAATCGCCTATGGAGGCGCTCTTGGCGGCAGAACTTCGATTCGCGCCTGTTTGCCGCCCTCCGGCGGTGCGCTGGCGGCGCCGTCGATCGGAACCTTCGGAGAATATGAGCGGCGATATTTCGCGATAAGGCGGATGATTCCAAGGGCGCGAGCGGGAGAAGCGGCGGAGCGCTCCTCCCCGCACCGCGGTCAGAAAATCTCGAACAGGCCGGCGCCGCCCATGCCGCCGCCCATGCACATGGTGACGACACCATATTTGATGCCGCGCCGCTTGCCTTCGTGCATCACATGCCCCGTCATCCGCGCGCCCGACATGCCATAGGGATGGCCGATCGAGATCGCACCGCCCGACACATTGAGCCTGTCGTTCGGAATTCCGAGATGATCGCGGCAATAGAGCACCTGGCTCGCAAAGGCTTCGTTCAGTTCCCACATGCCGATGTCGTCGATCGACAGGCCGTGCTTTTCCAGCAGTTTCGGAATCGCGAAGACGGGGCCGATGCCCATCTCCTCCGGCCCGCAGCCGGCGACCGCCAGCCCGCGATAGGCGCCCAGCTGCGTCAGTCCGCGCCGCTGCGCCTCTCCCGCTTCCATCACCACCACGGCGGCGGCGCCGTCGGAAAGCTGCGAGGCGTTGCCCGCGGTGATGAAACGGCCTTCCTCGATCCGCTGACCATTCTTGTGAACGGGTTGCAGCCGCGCCAGATCCTCGATCCGCGTCTCCGGCCGGTTGCCTTCATCACGATGCAGCGTCACCTCTTTGCGCGAGGTTTCGCCGGTCGCCTTGTCGGTGACCGTCATGGTCGTGGCGACCGGTATGATCTCCGCATCGAAACGGCCGGCACGCTGTGCCTCCGCGGTTCGCTGCTGCGATTGAAGCGCATATTCGTCTTGCGCCTCGCGGCTGATGTTATAGCGATCGGCGACGATCTCCGCCGTTTCGAGCATCGCCATATAGAGTTGCGGCACCTCGGCAATCAGCTTGGGGTCGCCGGCACGATAACCGTTCATGTGGCTGGTCTGGACGAGACTGATCGATTCGACGCCGCCGGCGACGGCGATCGCCTGCTCGCCGGTCTGGATGCGATTAGCCGCGGCGGCGATCGCCATCAGGCCCGAGCCGCATTGCCGATCCAGGGTCGTGCCCGGCACCGACTGCGGCAACCCCGCCCAGAGCGCGCCCTGCCGCGCCACGTTGAAACCGGTGGACCCTTGCTGAAGCGCGCAGCCCATCACGACATCCTCGACCTCGCCCGGATCGATCCCCGCGCGCGCGACCGCTGCGCCGATCGCGTGGCCGGCCAGCGCCTGGCCCTGGGTGTCGTTGAACGATCCACGATAGGCCCTGCCGATCGGGGTGCGCGCGGTTGCGACGATGACAGCTTCCCTCATGAAAACTCCTGCGAATGGTAAATTAAGAATATAAGTATGGTTGCAATGCACGACACATAATGTCAATAGCACCGACATTGAGAGTTATAGAAGGCTTTGGCGCCCGCGCGCGACACATGCCGGAAACGAGGGGGAGGCAAGATGGTGGCTTGCACGCGAAGGCCGGTCGAACTGTTCAGCGAGGGCACTCGCCTCGCCGCCGAAATCTTCATGCCCGAACGACCGTCTCCGAATGACTTCCCGGCCATTCTCCTCTGCCACGGATGGGGCGGGCTGAAGGATCATCTCGCGCGCTACGCCGGGAAATTCGCCGAGGCCGGCTATGCCGCCATGACCTTCGATTACCGCGGCTGGGGCGAATCCGACGGCCGGGTGATCGCGGCCCGCGATGTGCCGCCGCTGCACGAGGCGGGCGAGCGCATGCTGAACGTGCGCGTGTTGCGCGAAATCGTCGACCCCGTCGACCAGACGACCGATATTCGCAACTGCCTTGCCTATCTGGCGAGCGAACCGGGCGTCGATGCGGGCCGGATCGGTATCTGGGGCACCAGCTATGGTGGCGGCCATGCGGTCTTCACCGCGGGCCACGATGATCGCATCAAGGTCGCGGTGGCCCAGATCGGCGGTTTCGGCTTTCCGCCCGAGCATCGCGAATGGGCGCGCGGCCGCGCCGCCGACAAGGCGCGCGGGCTGATCGACACGATTGTTCCGCAGAACGGGGTCGATGGCGTCGAGGGCCTGAAGGGCACGCCCGACGTCGCTCGCATGGCCGAGCATTCACAGTTGCAGGCCGCGGCGAGAGTGAGCGTCCCGACGCTGATCATCGACGCCGAATATGAGGAACTCAACAACCGGCTCGAGCACGGCTTCGCCGCCTATATGATGATCCGGCAGAATGCGCCGGCCGAATATCACACCTACCCGTGCAAACATTATGACGTTTACGACCAATATTTCGACCCATCGACCGATCTGGCCCTGGGCTGGTTCGACAAATATCTTTGATTCCCGAGGATGATATCATGAGCACCAACGACGACATCGCGGCCTATATCGACGAAGCGCTGCGCAGCGCGCGGGTCGTCGACGACGTGCCCGCGGATACCCCCCTCCTGCCGATCGCCAAGGTGGGCATAGTCGGGGCCGGCACGATGGGCGGCGGCATTGCGATGAACTTCGCCAATGTCGGCATCCCCGTGCATATCGTCGAGGCGCGGCAGGATGTGCTCGACCGCGGCCTCGCGACCGTGCGCGGCCATTACGAGCGCAGCGCAAGCCGCGGACGCTTCCCGCTCGAAGAGGTCGACATGCGGATGGCACGGATCGAATCGTCGCTCGACATGGCCGATCTTGGCGACTGCGACCTGATCATCGAGGCCGTGTTCGAGGATATGGAACTCAAGAAGAGCATCTTCGCGCGGCTCGACTCGGTCGCCAGGCCGGGAGCCATCCTCGCATCGAACACATCGGGTCTCGACGTCGACGAGATCGCGGCGGCGACGAGCCGGCCCGAATCGGTGATCGGCCTCCATTTCTTCTCGCCCGCCAACGTGATGAAGCTGCTGGAGATCGTTCGCGGCAAGGCAACGTCCGACAGCGTCATCGCCACGTCGCTGGAGATGGCGCGGCTGATCCAGAAGATCGCGGTCGTGGTCGGCGTCTGTCCCGGCTTCGTCGGCAACCGCATGCTCTATCCCCGGCAGATCCAGTCGCAGGAACTGCTGCGCCGCGGCGCGATGCCGTGGGATGTCGATCGGGTGCTGAAGGATTTCGGTTTCAAGATGGGGCCGTTCGAGATGAGCGACCTCGCCGGGCTGGACATCGGGTGGAGCAAGGGCGCCAGGACCGACAGTCCGCTCCGCGATGCGCTGTGCGAACGCGACCGGCGCGGGCAGAAGACGGGCGCCGGCTATTATGATTATGACGAGAACCGCCGGGCGATTCCGTCGGACGAGGTCGCCGCGCTGATCCGCGAAACACTCGATGTCGAGGAGGATAGCGACATTCCTTCGGATCGGGATATCCTCGAAACCTGCCTGTTCCCGCTCGTCAACGAAGGCGCGAAAATCCTGGAGGAGCGGATGGCGCAACGGCCTTCCGACATCGATATAGTCTGGATGTTCGGCTACAACTGGCCCCAGCATACCGGCGGCCCGATGCGCTGGGCGGACGGCGTCGGGCTCGATCGCGTCAAGGCCAAGGCCGACGAGCTGGGCGCCGGCAATCCGTGGTACAAGCCCGCGCCGCTGCTGGCCGAGTTGGCGGCGAGCGGACGGCGTTTCGCCGACCTATAGGCGGTCGGCCTCTTCACCGGCTGAACTCCGGAAACCGTAGAGAAGCGGTCGGACGAACAGGTCGGCCGCATTCTCGCGCGTGGCCGCCGGCACCCAGCGTTGCAGTTCCTGGGCCGAGTTGATCGTCGCCGTCACCATTTCCGCCGCGATGCGCATGTCGCAGACGCGGACCGAGCGGTCGATCAGCCCGTCGTTGAGCATGTCGGCAAAGCGCAGCGTCGACAACGACAGGCGACGCGCCATCTCCTCGCGAAGGTCGAGACCGACCGCGGTCAGGGCCGATGTGCGCAACAGGATGCCGCTCGGGTCCATCTGCCGCGACACCAGCGAGACCGTAGCGGCCGCGACATGCGACAGCCCGTCCATTTCCCCGGCCATGGCGATGTCCTGCGCTTGGCGGATGATATCGAAGGTGCGTTCGAAACAGGCGACGACCAAACCGTCGCGCGTGTCGTTATAGTGGTAGAACGCCCCCTTGGTAACGTGCAGGCTTTCCGAAATGCGATCGACCGCCGCCCCTCGATACCCGATGTCGTTGATGAGTTCGGTCGCGGCGCGCAGGAAGGATTCCTGGGTCAGCCGTTCGGAATCCTCGAAAGGCGTGGGCATGTCGCGATGGCTCGCCAGCAGGTCGGCGGGTTTCTCGGCGATCCCGTTGAGCAGGATATTGCCGAGATGCCCCGCGACGCGCGAGAAGTCGGAGGGCATGTAGCCGCCGATCCAGACTACCGACCACAGCAGTTGCGAGATCAGGAAATGCGCATTGGCGGCCCGCTGGTCCGCGGTCCAGGGCGCGTCGCCGGGCCGGAACAGCCGGCAGGTCGTCCGAAAGAATTCGACATAGGCCTTGCCCACCGCCTGCCGCTGCGGGTCGGCGAGCGCGCGCAGGTCGCCGAAATGGACGGTCTCCGGCCGCCGGCCGCTGCGAATCTCGGCCTGGAGGCTGAAATAGCCTTCGACGAAGGCCGCAATGCGCTCCTCGAAGGAGTCGATAGGCAGGACATCTTCGACCAGTTGCTGGTGGACCGCGATCGAATGGAGGAACGCCGCGCCCGCCAGATCGTCCTTGCGCTTGAAATAATAGCGCAGGCTCTTGAGGTTCAGCCCGATCTCCGCCGCGACGACGGCCAGCGTGGCATCCTTCAGCCCCAGCCGGTTGATGACGGCCGCCGCGGCATTCAATATCTCCGCCTTGCGCCGGTCGAACTTCGAAAGCGTCCGCTCCCTGGGGGGCTCGAGATGCAAGATGCCGTGGTCGCTCAATCTGGTGCCTTCGATGAATTGCGGTGGCGGCCGCCCTCCGGGCTGCGCCGGTCGCACACTAGCCGCCGATCCGCAAACGACAAGACCCCGCAAGCAACGCGCTTGCGGGGTCGGATGTCCTCGCCTCGATCCCCGGCGGTCAGAAGCGATAGCGGCCCGTGACGGTCCAATAACGGTCGGGACCGTAATAGCCGCTGAGGCGCTGGACCGTGCCGCCGACGTTCTGAATGATCGAATTGTCCGAATAGATCTTGCGGAACAGGTTGCTGACCGTGCCCGTGATATCGAGACGCTCGTCCCTGGTACGATAGGTCAGCGTCAGCCCGACGACGGTGCGGCCGCCGACGCGGTTGCGGTTGAAGGCGTCGGTATAATAGCCGCTCTGATACGTGACCGAACCGCCCGGATAGAGATAGCCGGACGAACCGAGGTCGAAGCCATAATAGCCATAGAGCGACGCCTTGTTGCGCGGCGTGCGCGGCACTTCGTTGCCCGACAGGTCGCGGAAATAGAGCGGGTTGATCGTCTGGTTGTCCGGGTCGTCGCCCACCGTAGGCGGCTGCGTGATGTCGATGACGCCACAGCTGGTCGAACCGACGACGGGAGGACAGAAGCTCTTAAAGGTCGGATGAAGATAGGTATAGGTCGCGACGATGTTGGAATGGACGTTCGGCCGCCACGTCACCTGCATTTCGGCGCCGTAGATTTCCGCGAGCCTGGCGTTGGTGAAGGTGGAGAATACTGGCCCCAACGATGGCTCCGTGCGCGGCGGGACGGGCGGCAGGATGTTGGCCGAACTGATCGGAATCTGCATGTCGTGGAACTTCTGATAGAAGATCGACCCATCGAACCGCAGCCCGCCCGCCGTATAGTTTCCGCCGATTTCATAGACGTCGAGATGCTGGGAATCGGAGATGTTATAGGGCGGAAGCCCCTGCCCCAGCGTGAAGGCGGACGACTGATAGCCGCGCGAATAGCTGAGATAGAGCTGGTCGCCCGACGACGGCCGCCACGCCAGCGCCGCCCGGCCCGACAGGCCGCGATCGCGCCGGAACGGGTTCGCCGAATGCACGGCGGGGCTGACGTCGCTCGCATAGAAAGGCGGGTAGTAATAAATATAGCGGAAGTCGGTCAGCGCTTCCTTTTCGTCCCACGTATGCCGCAGGCCGCCGTCGAAGCGGATCGTGTCGGTGATGTCGTAGGTGACGTTGCCGAACAGGGCGGTCGAACGGATGTCGTATATGTTGCGCTGCTCGAATTCGGCCTTGAGCGGGTTGCCGCCGGGGATGATTCCGCCGCCGCCGCCCTCGACCAGCACGTCGTCGGCGCCGGGAATCGCTTCCCAATAATGCTCGTTGAAATGCTGGTTGAAATAATAGGCGCCGAGAATTCAGCTCAGCCGCGATCCCGGCTTGCTTTCCAGCCGCGCTTCCTGCGACCAGAAGTGGTTATCATTCTCGTAATTGCTCGTATATTGGGTCGGCACGATCGTGCCGGGGGCAAAGGGGTCGGTCGGCGCCGCCGCGTAGCTGGAGCGCGAGGTCAGGTCGCGATCCGCCGTTCCGGTCGAGACATAGGTCTGGTAGCCGCCGACATAATAGAGCGTCGCGAAGCCGAGATCGAGGTCGGCGTTGGTGATCGTCTGGAAATTGTCCCGCAACCGGTCATAGCCGACGGTATCGACGTTGATCTGATAGGGCTCGGTCGCCGTCGGACCCGTATATCCATATTGCGGATTGGGCGACAGGCCGCCGAACACGGGACCCGCGCTGTTATAGCTCGTCATCGTCGGATAACCCGGCTGATTGCTATAGCGGAAGGTCGTCGACCGGTTGCGGATATGAAACCCGCCGATCCGCCACTCGAGTTGCAGTTCGACATAGAGATTCTTGACCGCGAAGCCCGCGTCCTGCAGGCCCAGCGAACCCGGCGCCAGATTCTTCATGATGCTTGGCGTGATGTAGCGCTGCGCCCCCAGACGGAAACCGAGGTTGTCGGTGATCGGCCCCGAAATGTTCATGCCGTAATTATAGGCGCCTTCGCGACCGATGCCGACCTGCGCCTGACCGACGAATTCAGGCGTCGGCGCGCGCGACTGGACGTTGATCGCCCCGGCGAGCGCGTTGCGCCCATAGGTGGTTCCGGCCGGACCGCGCGTGAACTGGACATTGCCGCCGAACAGCGTGCTTTCCGCGATATTCGAAGGCACCAGGTTGATGAAGCCGTCGACATATTGGATGACGGTATTCTCTTGGCCGAGCAGAGTCTGCGCGGTCTGGCGGCCGACACCGCGCACGTTGATGCCGAAATCCTCGGTGAAATTGAATCCGGGCTGGATGTCCAGCAACTGGCGGGCGGTCCCGACACCGGCGAGGTTGCGCTGTTCGGCGGTGATGACCGCCTTCGACTGCGACGATTCGAGAAGTTTCTGGAAGCGGCTGCCCGACACGACGATCGCGCGTTCCTCGACCACATCCTTCCTCTGCGCGGTCTCGGCATCCTCCGCCCGATCGCCCGCCTCCGGCGCCTCCTGCGCCATTCCGGCGAGCGGCGACGCCGCCAGCATCATGGCAAAATATGCACCGCCTGCGCGCAAAAATCCTTTCGACCGCATAAATCCTCCCCTGTTGCCCATTCATCGGGTGCCGATGATGACACACCATATTTCTCAAAAATACTCTGAACCGATTCGATCTCTCCGTCAATATCTGGATTTTAGGGCGGAATAGAGGCAGACAATCTCCCGATTATGCCTTCGCCACAAGCACATACCTTTATTCTTATCCGGCGTTATGCCAGCCCCGCCGACTGTGGGCCGCCCATCAGGCCGACACCAACCCGGTGATTGTCCCGACCCAAGCCGGCCCGCCTCGCCCGCCGTCGCGGGAAAAACGCCGATAGAGATTTTAGGAATGCAATATATGCGGATATTATCTGCAATTAGTAACGGTATCGAATCATATTGAGAAAATAGGTTTGCAATATCCGGCATCGGGGATAGAGCATTGGCGTCGAGTTGCCGGGGAGAGGTCGAATGCGCGAATTTGAAGGCAGAACCGCCGTGATCACCGGCGGGGCCAGCGGGATCGGTCTCGCCTTCGCTCACCTGTTCGGCCGGAACGGCTGCCGGATCATGCTCGCCGACATAGAATCGACCGCGCTCGACAGCGCGGTCGAGGGTCTGCGCAAGGCCGGCATCGCCGCTTTCGGCGAGATCGCCGACGTCGCCGACCCCGCGTCGGTCGAACGGCTCGCCGCGCGCACCTTCGACCGGTTCGGCAAGGTGCATCTGCTCTTCAACAACGCCGGCGTTTCGATTACAGGCCCGACCTGGCGGATGAGTCCCGACGACTGGCGCTGGGTGTGGGACGTCAACGTCTGGGGCGTCGTCAATGGCATCCGGGCCTTCCTGCCCGCCATGATGGCCCATGGCGAGGAGGCGCATGTCATCAACACCGGCTCGCTCGCTTCCTTTTTCGGCAATGGCGATCATGCGCCCTATTGCTCGTCGAAGGCCGCGGTGCTCGGGATAAGCCAGTCGCTCTACAGCGAAATGAGGGCAATGAAGACGCGGGTCGGCGTCACGATCGTCTGTCCGGGCATGGTGGCGACGCGGATTCACCAGAGCTGGCGCAACCGCCCCGACGCGGATCGGCCCTGGAGCGATCGCGAATATGCCGACCTCGCGTTCCGGGAAGGCAGCGAGGCCTTCCAGGGCGCCGGCCTCTCGCCCGACGTGATCGCCGAGGCGACACTGGACGCGGTTCGCAACGATCGCTTCTATTCCTTCTCTGGCGACCGCTGGCCTTTCTTCATACGCGGC
Source organism: Sphingopyxis granuli NBRC 100800 (assembly GCF_001591045.1). Classification (GTDB taxonomy): domain Bacteria; phylum Pseudomonadota; class Alphaproteobacteria; order Sphingomonadales; family Sphingomonadaceae; genus Sphingopyxis; species Sphingopyxis granuli. The sequence goes on from NZ_BCUA01000008.1 coordinate 13,487, forward strand.
GCGCTGGAGCCGACGCTGCGCGGCGACAATCCCCCGGTCGCGACCTGGGGAGAAGACCGGCGGAGCGAGGAGGAGCGCGCGCCCGCCCCATGGGCGGCCGCGGCAAGCGGGGCATAGGGCGATGTTCCGCACCCCCGACGCGGCCGAGCTGGCCTGTCATGAGGAGCATCTCGCACGCGAAGGCTATGTCATCGTTCCCGAGCTTCTCGACGCCGCGGGATGCGGGACGGTGCTGGCGGCGATGCAGGCCCTCCACGCACCGGAGGCTTTTGGCGACAACGACTTCACGGGCTTTCGCACGAAGCGGGTGTTCAATCTGTTCGCCCGGACGCGCGCGCTCGATCCGCTGCTCCTTAACCCCGCCCTGCTCCGTCTCGTCCGCGCGATACTGGGGCCCGAAGCCCAGCTTTCGATCGCTTCGACGATGGAAATCCATCCCGACGAGACACCGCAGGCGCTGCACCGCGACGATGCCTATTTCCCCGTCAATCCGCATCCGCCGCTGGTCGTCAATACGATGTGGGCGCTCTCCGACTTCACCGAGGCGAACGGCGGAACGCGGATCGTCCCCGGATCGCACCGCAAGCCCGGCCCGGTCGACCCGGCCGCCGCGTCGATCGCGGTAGAGATGCCACGCGGATCGGTACTGCTGTGGGATGGCCAGCTGTGGCACGGCGGCGGCGCGAACCGCACAGGCGAACCGCGTTTCGGCGTCTCGCTGAATTTCTGCCGCGGCTGGATCCGGCAGCAGGAAAACCAGTATCTCAGCCTCGATCCGGCGCTCGTTCGCATGCTGCCCGACGAGGTGCAGAAACTGCTCGGCTACGACATATGCCAGTTCGTCGGCTGGGTGGACGGCCGCCATCCAATGCGCGCCATCGTTCCCGAGGTCCGTGCGCGCATCCACGCCGGCCTCCATCGCGAGACGTCGGCGCGCTAATATGGTGGAATCAAAGTTCTTGTCATCATTGTCACCCCGGGCTTGACCCGGGATGACGGAATCGATGTGGCGAACTTCAGTTCCAGGTGACTATACCCCAATGACATCAGACGGACTCGTACCCGCAAGCGGCGAAGCCGCGCGGCAATCCAGAGTAGGCTTAAAACGCCCTGGATTACTTCGCCGCCCCCAATGGCGATGCCATTCCGTCGCCACGGTCCGGGCGCCGCCGGCGCTTCCCTCACCCGCCGAATTGCGTCTTTCCGGCGGCTGTCATCCCGGCGTCGATCACCAGATCGTGGCAGTTGACGAAAGCCCCCTCGTCGCTGGCGAGATAGAGCGCGCCATAGGCGATGTCGCGCGGCAGGCCCGCGCGGCGCAGCGGCGTCGCATTCGCCAGGTTGCGCTGAAGCTTGGCCATCGTCGCCTCGACCCGCTCGCCCTCCATTCCCGCCGCCCTTTCCGATCCGCCGAAGAAGATCGGCGTCGCGATGCCGCCGGGCGCGATGCTGTTGACCCGCACGCCGAAGGGCGCCAGCTCGATGCCCGCGACCTTCGTCAGGTGCCGGACGGCCGCCTTCGCGGGGCCATAGAGATATTCGCCGTAATCGGTTCGGAGCGCCGCGACGCTGGCATTGTTGATGATCGCGCCCGATTTCTGCGCCTTCATCACCGGCGCGGCATGTTTGATGCCGAACAGGACGCTGCCCAGCAGCAGGTTCATCGCATGATGGAATTCGTCGCCCGTTACCGTTTCCATCGCGCCGGGGGTGGGACCGCCGGCATTGTTGAACAGGCAATCGAGGCGACCGTGGGCGGAAAGCGCGGAATCGATCGCCGCCTTGATGTCGGCCTCCCTGGTGACGTCGCCCTGGACGAAGCGGGCTGAGGGCCCGACCCGCGCCGCGATCTCCTGTCCCTTGTCGGCATTGCGGCCCGTGAATACGACCCTCGCGCCCTCCTGGACGAACAATTCGACCGTCGCCTCGCCGATCCCGCTGGTGCCGCCGGTGATCACCGCCACCTTGCCTTCAAGGCGCTGCCCCATGATTCGTCTCCCTCAATAAGTCGCGGATTCGTCCGCCAGGCGGTCCTGAAGCTCGCGCTTCAATATCTTGCCGATCGCGCTGCGCGGCAGTTCGTCGACGATGCGCACATCGGCCAGCCGCTGCATCTTGCCCAGCCGCGCATTGGCGAAATCGCGCAATTCGCCGCCGCCGACCGTCGCGCCCGCGGCCAGCGTGACGAAGCCGACGGGCGTCTCGCCCCACTGGCGCGATGCGGCGCCGATCACGGCCGCTTCGTCCACGGCGGGATGCTCGCGCAATATCTCTTCGAGATCGACCGGATAAATGTTGAACCCGCCCGACACGATCATGTCCTTCCGGCGCCCGATCAGCGTGAAGAAGCCTTCCGCGTCGACCATCGCCAGGTCGCCGGTGCGGATGAAGCGCTCGCCCTCGGGGCTGATCCATTCGGCCTCGGCGGTCTTCGCGGGTTGATTGTAATAGCCGGTCATCATCGCGCCCGATCGGCCCACGACCTCGCCGACCTCGCCTGCGCCGAGGAGCCGGCCCTGCCCGTCGATCAGGCGGATGTCGTGTCCGGGCATCGGCTGGCCGACGGTGGCCAGCTTGTCGGGATGCTCGTGCGCTACGAGCATGCAGGACCCGCCGCCCTCGGTCATGCCATAATATTCGATCAGCCCTCCCGGCCAGCGCTTCAGCACCTCGGCCTTCAATTCGGCGGAGAAAGGTGCCGATGTCGCGAATTTGAGCTGGAAGCTCGACAGGTCGAACTTGTCGAAATCGGGAACGTCGAGGATGCGGCGATATTGGACGGGGACGAGCATCGTATGGGTGACGCGATGGCGCTCGGCCAGTTCCAGATAGCGCCTGGCGTCGAATTTGGGCATCAGCACGACCGTGCCGCCGCCCGCCAGCGCCGGAATGAAATGGACGAGGGTCGTGTTCGAATAGAGCGGGGTCGAGACGAGCGCCACCGCGTCCGGCCCGAATCCCGGCGGGTCGGCCGGATTGTTGTGAGGCCAGCGCATGCGGTGCGACTGCACGATCCCCTTCGGCGTGCCCGTCGTCCCGGAGGAATAGATGATGTTGAAGGGCAGGTCGGGATCGATCTCGACCGATTGCAACGCCGATGCGTCTTCGGGTAGCCAGGCCGCGATCGCCTCGCCCTTCGCCCCCTCCTCCAAAGCGATGCGCCGGGCTCGCAGGCCGGGCTCCACGGGCGCCAGCGTCGCCGACACGGCGGCATCGGCGAACAGGTGGCTCGCGCCGCAATCGTCGAGCATCGCCGCAAGCTGGGCCGGCGTCGCCGAGGGGGCGAGCGGCGAAATCGCCGCGCCGGCGCGCAGGGTTCCGATGAACACCGCGGCATAATCGATGCTGCTGCTCGCGCAGATCGCCACCACCCCGCCGCGGCGCACGCCGTCGCGTTGCAGGCCGGCCGCCACGCAATCGGCAAGCCCGTCGAGTTCGGCATAGGTCGCCCGCGCATCGTCACAGACGATCGCGACATGCTCCGGGCGCTCCGCCGCCTGCAACGCCACGAAGTCCGCAAAAGTCCCGAAATCCCGCCCAATATATTCCGCCATCGCGGCGCTAGCCCCGCTCATTTGAGCTTTTCCAGATATTGGGCGATCGCCATGCGATCGGCGGCGGAGGCGACGGATGGATTGATCATCTTCGTCCCCGGCACCGTTTTCGCCGGATCGGCGATGTAGGCAATCATCTCTGCACGGGTCCAGACGCGGCCACTCTTCTGGAGCGCCGGCGAATAGGCATAGCCCGGACGCGTGCCCGCCTTCTTGCCCGCGACGCCGAACAGATTGGGCCCGACGCCGTGCGCCGCACCCGACGTCGTGGCATGGCATGCCACGCAACGGGCAAAGGCGGGCGGCGCGGCGGGCTTCGCCTTGGGTGCCGCCTGTCCCGGCACCGAAGCGATCCACAGCATGGCAGCGCCCCCTGCTGCCAACGAAAGCGTGCGGATAAGGAAAGTCGCCATCATATATCGTTCCATTATTCAGAAATGCAGCATGTCAAAGCTGGCATCGGTCGGATGAACCGCGCCGAAACCGCTCGCCGTCCCGTCATTTGCCGTCTACGGAAAAGGCCATCAGGACATTGCCATCGGCGTTGCGCATGCTGGCACCGCCGGTTGCCCCCGAACGACCCGCATAGCCGGAATGGACATAAACCATTCCGCCCGCGACCGTCGGCCCCCCGCCGTCCATGACGCCGCCATAGGCGGTTCGCCCGCTCAGCGTCATGATCGGTTCGCTGCCGGTGTCGACGTCCCAGACGATCTTGCCCGTTCCCGCGTCATAAGCGCGGAAATGACCGTCATAGGCGCCCGCGAAGACGATGCCGGGGATGACCGTGATCGCCTGCGACATCGCGCCGTGGCACCAGAAGCTGGTCCAGCGGCATTTCGGCGTCGGCGAATTGGGGCTGTTCCAGATGACCGCGCCGGTCGCGGGGTCGAGCGCCCACAGCCCGGGCTTGCCCTTCGGTCCGAGAACGATGTCGGAAATCGCAGCATAGACGCGCTCCTTGTCGGCGGCGAGACCGAATTCGACACCGCCAAGCGCGCTGCCCTCGCTCAACTGCCGTTCCCAGACGATACGACCGTCGAGCGGGCTGATGCCGAAGACCTTGCCCGATTTCTGACCGACAAGCAGGATGTCGGTCCCGTCCGGCAGCGCATGCAGGATCACCGCGGCGCCGATCGAGAAGTCGGGTCCCAGCGGATCGGGGCAATTCGCCGGCCGGTCCGGTCCGGTCCGCCAGCAGCCGTCGATATAATTGTCGTTGGGCGTAAGCTGGCGCGCCCAGCGGATCTCGCCGCTGTCCACGTCGATGGCCAACACCGAATCCGCATTGTCATAGGGCATGTCGGTATAGCTGTTCGACGTGCCGACATAGACGGCGCGGCGCTCGGGATCGATCGTCGGCGCGACCCAGATGGCGCCGCCCGACGGCCCCCACATTTCTTTGCCCGCGCTGTTGATCTTGAACGGCCGGGGTTCGGCCTCGGTGGTATAGCGTTTCCACAGGATACGGCCCGTCACTGCATCGAGCGCGACGAGGGCGCCGCGGAACTTGCAGCAGACCCAGTCGGGCGATTGCGCGAACGCTTCGTTGCCCGACGATATAGGCACGAAGATCTTGCCCTCCCAATAGACGAGCGAACCCGTCATCTGCAGGCCGGGCTGGTCGTCGATGACGGTTTTCCAGAGCTGCTTGCCGGTGTCGGCATCGATCGCGACCGCGCTCTTGGTCCAATCCGAATAGAAGAGCGCCGTGCGCGCCTGCGACCCTATCGGCATTTCTGCGGCGACGACGCTGGTTCGGGTCGCCGCTCCGGCGGCGTGGCGCCAATACACGCAGCCCGTCTTGGCATCGAGCGCATAGACGGCGCCCGACATGCTGGTGGTGAACAGCCTGTCGCCGATCACCGTCGCCTGTCCGTTCTTCGCGCCCGGATATTGGAACGCCCATTTCAGCTTCAGCTTCGGAACATCGGCTGCCGCGAGCCCCGGCTTCGGCTGATAGTGCGCATTGTCGAGCGTGACGCTCCAGCCGTTCCACTGATGCTCGGCCGCCAGGTCAAGGGGGCGCGGCGGCGTGGCGCATTGCGGCGCGTCGAGCGGTGTTCCCTCGACGCCGTCGCCCCAGATCGCCTTGGGATCGACATCGGCCAAGGGGCCTGTGTCGACCTCGCTGACATGCCGCGCGATCGCGATCATCTCAGCGTCGGAAAGTCCCGCCGCCATCGGTACCATTGCGCCCGACTTCATCGAAGCCAGGATGAAGCTCGGCGGGTTCTTCGACAGCACTTCGCGCGTCGGCGTGCGATCGGTGGCATTGTCGTGGCAACTCGCGCAGCGGCTCTGATAAAGGGCGGCGCCGTCGGGCGTCGTCGCATGCGCGGGTGGCGGGCCGGCCTCTTCGGAGGGCGTCGCCGCGGCGTGAGCACAGGCGGCCGCCAGCAACGTGGCGGCAGCCCCAAGCAGCCATTTGTATTCGCGACGCGTTTCGCCGCGAGCGGCATCGTTCGCAACCCGATACGCCATCAATAATGATCCTCGAAACGGCCGATTTTGCAGGCATAGCCGTCCGGCGGCGGGGTCAGCCTGAAGCTCTCGGGACTGCTGCCCTTCGGGTGTGAAGCGAGCGTCCGCAACGCCCACAGGTTGAACGCATCGGTGCCGATCTGCGGCCACATATGGCCGTGCGTCGAACTGCACGCGACATGCACCACGTTCGGCTGGCTGCTGAAATAGTTCGAGGCGGCCTGCGTGCTGGGACGGTAATCTGCGCAAAGGCCGATCGCTCCCCCGCAATCCCAGAGATCCTTCTCACCACCCCAGACGGTAATGACGATTTCCGGCCCCAGTCTCGCAGGCAGCGGATGCGGACCGACCCGGCCCTGAAAGACCTTTTTCGGATCGGCCGCAACCGCTGCGCGGGCGTCGTTGAACGACAGGGAAGAGCCGTCGTCGTTCCCGACATACCATTCGCCCGAAATCGGCATCCCGCCCGCCCAGAAGTGCGAATCGAACAGCAGCGCGCGATTGGTCATCGTGCCGCCGGCCGAAATGCCGCCGATGTAATAGCGCTTTCGGTCCAGTTTCCATCGGGTCGCGACGCAGCCGACCATCGCCTTGAAGAAGCGGGCGTCGGGTCCGGCGTCCTGCCGCCATTTGTCGCCTTCCGGACCCGCGGCCCGTCCGTCGTTCCAGGGATTCCAGTTCCAGCCGTTGCTGCCCGGACCGTTGCAGGCCCCCGCTGCCAGGTCGGGGTCCTGTTCGGCGCATTGACGGACCGGCGCAATGACCATGAAACCCGCCTCGGCCAGCTTCGCGTTGTTGCCGCTCCGCAGGACATGGAGGTTCCAGTTGGCCGATTCCACCGTGCCCGACATCGGCACCCACACCGGCGCCGGCCTGTCCGTGTCGCCGACCGGCGGCACGACAATGAAGGCCCGCTTCTGGCCCTCGAACTCGAAATCCTTGTTCAGCCCCGCTTGCGGTTCGAATCCTTCGGGGCACGCCGGCCGGTCATGCGCGGCCGCGGAGACCGGAGCGATCAGAAGGGTCAGGGCCAGCGCGGCGCCCGAACCGGATCGGCGCATCGCGCGACTCGCAGGAATCAAGACATTTCCCATGATCCACTCCCATATAGCCTCCCCCTTGCATACTGCGTTTCTCAATATTGTCCAGCGCCGCGTTTAACGCTCTTATTTTTACGTATCGCTGTCCGCATAATGAAATATAAGAAACTAAGGATGCAAAATCCTCCATAAAATTTTGATAATTCTCGGTTGGGTTATCATTTTTTGAGAATTTATCCATGTTCCCCTTGCATGCAGCGGTGAAGGCAATATGAACGGCGGGAAAGGAGGCGCCGACCTCCGCAGCGGGAGCGCACGCGCGATGACTTCAGCCACAATGCATTCGCCCGCGGACTCGCAACGGCGGCTCGTGCTCTGGCTCCTCGTTGCCGCCTATACGCTCAATTTCGTCGATCGCACGATCGTCGCGGCCATCGGCCAGGCGATCAAGGACGACCTCAAGATCACCGATACCCAGCTCGGGCTTCTCGGCGGGCTCTATTTCGCGCTCCTCTATACGATCTTGGGGATTCCGCTGGCCCGGCTGGCCGAGCGCGCGTCGCGGGTCAAGATCATCTCGGCGGCGATCTTCATCTGGTCGGGCTTCACGGCGCTTTGCGGCATGGCCTCCAGCTATGCCATGCTCGCGGCCTGCCGCTTCGGCGTCGGCGTCGGGGAGGCGGGGCTTTCGCCGCCCGCGCATTCGCTGATCAGCGATTATTATGAGCCCGAGAAGCGCGCGTCGGCCTTGTCCATCTATTCGCTGGGCGTTCCGATCGGCGTGATGATCGGCGCCGTCGGCGGCGGATGGCTGGCGCAGAATTATTCGTGGCGGGTGGCCTTCATCGTGCTCGGGCTGCCCGGCGTGCTGCTGGCCCTCGTCATCAAGTTCCTCGTGCGCGAACCCGTGCGCGGGGCAATGGAAGCCGAACCGTCCGGCCCGCTCAAGCCCTATGTGCTGCGCGAGGATGTTCTCGAAACGGGTCGCGTGGCCCGCGCGATGTTCAGAAACTGGACACTCTTCAACATGATGATGGGGATCACGCTGATCAGCTTCGCCGGCTATGGCGGCGGCGCCTTCGTGCAGCCCTATTGGAGCCGGACGTTCGGGCTCGACTATGCGCAGGTCGGATTGATCACCGGCCTGATCGGCGGAGCCAGCCAGGGCGCGGGGGTCCTGCTGGGCGGGCTCGTCAGTGACCGGCTCGCGCGGCGCGGCGCGACCATATGGTATGGGTTGGTGCCCGCAATCGGCATCGCGCTGTCCTATCCGCTGATCGTGGCGATCTACACCGCCGACAGTTGGCAGGCGGCGGCGGCGTGGATGCTGTTCCCCGGCGCCCTATCCTATACCTATATGGGTCCGACCTACGGCGTGGTGCAGAACGCCTTTCCGCCGGAACGGCGCGCGACCGCGACGGCAGTGCTCTTCTTCGTGCTCAACCTGATCGCGCTCGGCTTCGGCCCCCCGCTGACCGGGTGGCTCATCGACCATCTGGGCGCCTTCCATCACGCCTATCCCGCAGTCGAGGGCATCGTGCCGGCGCTCGTTCATCTATTCTCGATCGATGCGGGGGCGTTCCAGGCGGCATGTCCAGGCGGCGCTGGGCCGATAGCGGGAAGCGCCGCCGACCGTGCCTGCCGGGCTGCGGTCGAACTGGCCACCCGTCAGGGGGTGCTGATCGCTTATGCAGTCGGCCTGTGGGCGGCATTGCATTATCTGCTTGCCGCCCTCGGCCTCCGCCGCGGGATGCCACGCACAGATTGAACGCCATCCGCCACGACGTCGCACAGGACGCCCATGCAATCCGGCGGCGCGGCCTTTTCGGGCAGAATCGCCGTATGGCCCCGCATCGCCAGCCAGGCTATGCGCCGCTCGCTCCCATAGCCCGCAGTCCATGAAGAGCAGCGAGGTCCGCGGGCGCCTGCCGAGAAAAGGCGCCGACCGCTGCTAGTTTCTCCCGATTGGCTCAGGACGCTGCCAGCGTCACATCATGGGTCGCTGGCGATTTCAGACTCATCGGCCTGCTGCATTGCGATCTTGCGGAGATTTGCCTCATGGACCTCGCGATTGATGGGAAAGGCGATGATGGCGAGCAAGCCGCATATCTGCAGCGCCATGATCACCGCCGGCTCGGTCAGCGCCAGCATGGTCAGGACGTCGGCCGGCACCTCGCCTTGCTTCGCGCTTTCGGGAAAAGCGACGAAGGAGAGGATCAGCCCGGCGCCGAACACGCCGACCCCCGACATCGCCTTCAGGAGAAACGCGTTGGCCGAAAAGATCAGCCCGGCGGAATCGCGGCCCGTGCGCACTGCGGCATATTCGACCACGTCGGCGAACATCGACGAGCCCATCGTGCCCGCGCTGACCGCGATCGTCGTATTGATGAAACCCATCACGAACAGCGCGACATAGAGCATCTGGGTGCCGTTCTCCGGCGCGATGCCGAGCAGGCGGCTGAAATACATGATCGGGCTGCAGATGATCGCGGCGATCGACAGCATGATCGCCGCGCGCTTCTTGCCGAGCTTCGCCCCCAGCCACGGCGCGAAGAAGAGCGCCGTGACCAGCGCCGCGAAATAGCCTATCATCAGGCCTGAAATCTGGTCGCCGGTCAGTTCCCAGAAATAGATGCGGAAATAGGTCAGCGTCGCGGCAACGACACCCGCCGACGCCGAGGCGAAGAAGGTCCCCACCGCCAGCAGCAGGAACGGCTTGTTGACCAGCGTATCCCATACTTCGCGCGCGCTCTGCGCCAGCACGAACGGACGCCGCGGCGGCGGCGGCGCGAAGCTCGGGATGTGCCGCGCGGTGCCGAGCGAGGAGATGACGATCGCGGCGAGCATGATGAGCGAGGCGACGAGACCGTAATCGGCATAGCCCTGCACGTTCAGCTGGCCGCCGGGATCGTCCGGGCCGGGGCGCAGGAAATAGCTGAAGGCGAGGATGTTGCTCCCCAGCCCGCCGACATAGCCGAAGAACCATCGCCAACTCATGAAGGCGGTGCGCTTGTCATAGTCGCGGACCAGATCGACGACGAGCGCGCTCGACGGGATTTCGTAGACCGAAATGAAGACGCGGATCAGGATCGCGAGCCATGTCAGATACCAGAACAGGCCATCGGGCCCGAGTCCCTCCGGCGGGTTCCACAGAAAATAATAGCTGATCGCGATCGGCAGGGCCGCGCCCAGCATGAAGGGGTGCCGCCGCCCCCAGCGCGAGCGGACGCCGTCGCTCATCCGCCCGATGAACGGATCGGCCACCGCATCGACAACCAATGCAATCATGATCGCGAACCCGACGGTCGCGGCCGGCAGGCCGAGCGCCTGATTGTAGAAGATCATCAGCAATACGGTGAAGCCGGTGTCCTTGACCCCGAACGCAATCGATCCGATCCCATAGAAGATGCGGTCGACGACCGTCTTCTCCTTCGGTGCGGCGGGCATCGGTCCGGTGCCCTCCAAAGGCGCGGTTTCGCTCTCCATAGAGACGGTCGCCATATGCATCCTCCTGCGGCGCCTCTCGTGAAGCGCTCCCATACTTATTTTCTTAAATTGAAGCTACAGGAGCTTGCCGCCCACGTCAAACCGCTTTACCAGCTATCGATCCAGCGCAATCGCTTGCCGCTCTCCGGCACGGTTGCGGCCGGCGCCGTCCTCAGCGCGGCCGCGATCCATTGCCTTGTGTCCGCCGGGTCGATCACATCGTCGATGCCATAATAGCCCGCCGTCGTGAGCGCCTTGCCGTGCTGATAGAGCTGCGCGACCATTTCCTCGAATTTCGCTTGGCGTGTCACAGGGTCCGCGATCGCATCCAGTTCCTTGCGATACCCCAGTCGCACCGCTCCCTCGAGGCCCATGCCGCCGAATTCGCCCGTCGGCCACGACACCGCGAACATCGACGCCTGATAACTGCCACCAGTCATCGCGATCGCCCCCAATCCATAGCTTTTGCGGAGCACGACCGACAGCAGGGGCACCGTCAGATTGGCGCCGATCAGGAACATCCGCGCCGCGTGCCGGACCAAACCCGTCTTCTCAACCTCTGGACCGACCATGATGCCGGGCGTGTCGCTCAGCGATACCACCGGCAGGCCGTGCGCCTCGCAAAGCTGAAGAAAGCGGGCGGCTTTGTCGGCGGCGTCGCTGTCGATCGCGCCCCCCAGGTGAGCGGGGTCGTTCGCGACGATGCCCACGGGCCTTCCTTCGATCCGCGCCAGTCCGACGATCATGGAAAGCCCGAAGCCGCGGCGCAATTCCATCCAGCTTTCCCGGTCGACGAGCGTCTCGATCAGAGCACGGATGTCATAGACGCGCAGCCGGTTCTCGGGAATCGCATGTCGCAGCGCGCGCTGATCTGCGCACGTCCAATCCGCCAGCCTCCCTTGAAAATAGCCAAGATAGCGCTTGGCGGCCGCGACCGCGGCCACCTCGTCGTCGACCAGGAGATCGACGACGCCGTTCGCGACATGGACCGCGACCGGCCCGACCTCTTCCGGCCGGAACACGCCGAGACCGCCGCCTTCGATCATCGCCGGACCGCCCATGCCGATCGTGGCATCGCGGGTGGCGATGACGACGTCGCTGCAGCCGAGGAAGGAGGCGTTGCCGGCAAAGCAGCGCCCCGCCGCCATGCCGACGATCGGCACCCGCCCGCTGAGCTTGGGCAGCCATTCGAAAGCGCGGATGAAGCCGCCGCCATCGGTATCGCCTGGCCGGCCGCCCCCACCCTCCGCGAACTGAACGAAGGGGATGCGCCAGCGGTCCGCGAGTTCGACCAGCCGGTCGGTCTTGATATGATTGCGCGCGCCCTGCGTGCCGGCGAAGACGGTATAGTCATAGGCCATCGTCGCGACCCGCGCATGCTCCTCGCCGAACAGGCCCGCGTTGACGGTGCCGATCCCCATCACCAACCCGTCCGCAGGGCTCTGTGCGATCAGTTCCTCGGTGGTCGCGCGACGGCTCCGTCCGGCGATGGCGAGACCGCCATACTCGATGAAACTGTCGTCATCGAGCAGGGCGTCGATATTCTCGCGCGCCGTTCGGTGCCCCGTCTTGCGGCGCTTGGCCACCGCATCGGGGCGCGCGATGTCGAGCGTGCCGCGGCGCCGCGCCAACACCTCCGCCAGATCGGCCCGGATATGATCGGGATCGACGGCCGCCGCCTTGGCCGGGACAGCCTCGGCCGCATCCCCGGCTTCGGGTTCGATGAACAGGATCGGCTGTCCTTCGGCGAGCGTGTCGCCGACCGCCGCGACGAAAGAGACCACGATGCCGGCCGCTGGCGCGGCGACGCCGTGCTGCATTTTCATCGCCTCAACCACCGCGATTTCCTGGCCGGGGACGACGCTGTCGCCCGGCTTCACGGTGACGGCGACCAGCGCGCCGAGCATCGGCGCCGCTATCGCCACCATGCCTTCGGGTATTTCGGCGAGTGCGGTTACGGCGGGAATAGCTTCGCGGCCTTCTTCTCCGTCCGAAACCGGCAACGCGGCCTCGGCGGCGAGCAGCGCCGTCAGCCGCTCGTCGACGAGCTGCACATGGGCGCGTCCCGCCAGCACCTCGGGATCGGCGAGCAATGCTCGCAGGAACCCGATATTCGTCGGCACGCCGACAATCCCGAAGCGATCGAGGGCGCGGCGCGCCTTGGCCGCCGCAGCCGGAAAGCCGCCGTAGGGAACACTGACGATCAGTTTGGCGAGCAGGGAATCATAGCGCAGGCTGGTGCGATATCCCTCGCGTCCGAACGTATCGACGCGAACGCCACGCCCCCCCGGCTGCGCGAAGCGCACGATCGTTCCCGCGGCCGGACGCGCCCCATCGGCCGTCATCGTCTCCATGTTCACCCGCACCTGGAGCGCGCATCCGCGCGGCGCCGGCACGCTTGCCTGTTCGAGACCGAGGTCCGCGAGCGTCGCGCCATCGGAAATCGCGAGTTGCAGCCGGACGAGATCGAGGCCCGTAACCTCTTCGGTCACCGTATGCTCGACCTGAAGGCGGGGATTGACCTCGATGAACGCCCAGTCGTCGCCATCGGACGCAACGAGGAACTCGACGGTGGCGAGGCTGCGCAAGCGCGCTTCCGACGCCATGCGCACCGCCGCGTCGAGCAGCGCCGAACGCGTCGCGGGTGGCAGGGCGTCGGCGGGCGCCCATTCGACGATCTTCTGCCGCGCGCGCTGGAGCGAGCATTCGCGGTCCCACAAGTGAGCGACCGCACCGCTCCCGTCGCCCACCACCTGCACTTCGATATGGCGCGCATGCGGAAGCAGCCGCTCGATATAAAGCGCGCCGCTGCCGAAACTGCTCTCGGCCTCGGCCGCGCAGCGTGCGAAGGCGGCGTCGAGGTCCTCCCGCCGTTCGACCGGCCGCATGCCCCGGCCGCCACCGCCTGCGATCGCCTTCAACATCACCGCCGCGCCGTTGCCGAGCCGGTCGAAGAAGGCTCGCGCTTCCTCGATCGTCACCGGTTCATCGGTCCCTTCGGGCAGCGCGGCGCCGCACAGGCGGGCATAGGCCCGCGAGCGCGCCTTGTCGCCAAACAGGTCCAGCGTTTCCGGTTCCGGTCCGACAAAGACGATGCCGGTCGCGGCGCACGCACGCGCGAAGCGTGCATTTTCAGACAGAAAGCCATAGCCGGGATGGATGGCGTCGGCGCCCGCTCGCTGTGCGGCCGCGATCAGTTCCTCGATCGACAGATAGGCCGCGGTTCCCGCACCGGCCAGCGGGATCGCTTCGTCAGCCTCACGGACGTGGAGCGAACCCGCATCGTCTTCCGCATGAACCGCTACCGTCGCGATCCCGGCTTCGGTCGCGGAGCGCATGATACGGACGGCAATCTCGCCGCGGTTGGCAACCAGCAGTTTCTTCATCGCGTTTCCGCCCCTCCCGGCAGCATCTCCATCCCTCTTCTCATACAGGTGCGGCCGTTCATCCTGTCGCCGGGGCTACGAAATCGCTGGAAACGGTCATATCCTTTGCGACCGGAAACTCGGCCGGACAGGCATCGATCGATTTCTCCGCCGGGCCGCACCGCGGCGGCTTCCCGCGGGGCGCGGCATTGTGCGGGTCCCGTTGATCCTCGCGTATTTCAGAATCGGGAGACACAGGCATGGACCCTCCCAATTTATGAGAATTATAGTATGCCTGCGATAATACCGGAATCATGTCAATAGGTTGACGTTCGATCGGCGCCTGCGGCCTGGTTAAGCGCGGAATCCCGATGATCGACGCGGAAGCGCGACTGCGCGACCCGATCGCCGTCGGTCTCTGCGGTACTCGGCCCGCATCCTGCTGGTCGGTTTGCCATGACTGCTGCGAACCGCGATAGCAAGTTCGGGACATGTCATCGCCGGACGCCGTGTCAGCATGATCCATTCGCCGCCATGCGAGCCTGAATGAGCCGCAACGAGCCCGCGCCGATGCCGTCCCATATGACGGCATCTCCCGGTTGCGATCCACACTAGCAACCGGGGAGCGCGGCTTGCGTTGGATGGTCATGCAGACCGATATTTCGCGAACATGACGCCGCGCTGGTCCTCGACACCGTGGGGTGTTCGCCGCGGTCAGAGCGCGGGCAATGACGCACGCGATGCCGCGGACGCCGCAGGGGCGGCGCGCATCCCCCTCATCCCCGGACTCATGCGGGGGGTCGGTTAGGCCATGGACATGCTCAGCCCCGATCTCCTCTGACCGATCGCCGGTGCCGTCGTCGCCGGTGCGGTGATCGGGGGCGAGCGCGAATATCGCGCGAGCCCGGCCGGACTGCGCACGCATATCCCCGTCGCGCTGTCGTGACGGCTTCGAGGAAGAGAAAGCCGAAGCCCTCGTCGCCGCGATCCGCGGGGACGCGGGCATCACCGGTTTCGACATCCACCCCCAGCAAGCTTGACGCACGACGGCGACGCCACACGCTCGTTAGACGGCCCCGACCCCGAGCCGTTCGGGCGCAAGATGGGCGGGTGCGATGCCCCAGTCGGTCAGACCCGCGGGCCATGCGCCGCCGGTGATGAGCACCTCGGCAATCGCGCTCATCGCCGGGGCGGTCTGAAGGCCATATCCGCCCTGACCCGCAAGCCAGAAGAAGCCGTCGGCGTCGGGGGCGAAGCCCGCGACCGGAACGCGGTCGTGCGTGAAGGTGCGCAGCCCCGCCCAGCTATGGCCGATCCGCCGGACGGCAAGCGACGTATAATGTTCGACCTTCGCCGCCGCGAGCGCGATGTCATATTCCTCCGGCTGGGCGTCGGTCGGCTCGCTCGGCACTTCGTCGACGGGGCACGCCAGCAGGCGCCCCGATTCGGGCAGCATGTAGAAATCGTCGACCGCGGTCTTGGTGAACGGCCAGTCGCGAACCTCCTGACCGGGCGGCGCGTCGAAGGCGATGATCGTGCGGCGCAGCGACCGCAGGCCGAGCGGCACAACGCCCGCCAAACGCGCGATCCCGTCGCACCAGGCGCCCGCCGCGTTGACGAGGACGGGGGCGGCGAACCGATCGCCGGCCGCGGTGGTCGCGACCCAGGCCGCCCCGTCGCGGGCGATCGCGACGACGCGGGCGCCCGCGATCGACCGGCCGCCTTCGCGCTTGATCGCGGCGCGGTAATCCTGCTGCAGCGCCTCGCTGTCGAGGCGGCGCGCGGTCCGGTCGAGCACCGCGGCGACGATCCCGTCGCCGCCGCAGCGCAGCACCGGCACGACGGCGCGCACGGCATCGGCGTCGAGGCGTTCGAGCCCGTCGCTATAGGGCCGCATCTCCGCCTCCAGCGCGTCGAGCCCCGCGAGCATCTCCGGCGGCGCGATGAACAGCGCGGAGGACGGGCGCGACAGCGCGGTGCCGTTGGCGCCCACGGTTTCGAAATGGGCGCGGCTGAACGCCGTCATGCCGCGCACCACCGACTTGCCGATGCCGAAATGATAATAGGTCGCGCTGCGGCCGCTCGAATGATAGCCGAAACCGTCCTCGGCCTCGAGCAGGATGGTCCGGCCATGCGGGGCGAGGCGCGCCGCCGCCGACACGCCGGCGATGCCGCCGCCCACGATCAGGAAATCGGCGGTCTGCAAGTCTCACTCCTATGAAACGGCGGCAGGCGCGGCGCGGGCCTCGCCCGGCCTAGTTCGCGACGCGGATGATGCCGACGCCCTTCACGATGTCGATCCGCGTGCCGAAAGGCGCCGACAGCCGCTGGAGCCGTTCGAGGATGCGGGCGCCGGTCGCCGCGTCGGCCATGTTCGGCACCCCGCGCGCCGCGCCCGTCGCGGTGACGCCGAGGTCGATCGGATACAGACGCACCTCGGTCAGCCGTCCGTCGCGAAAATGCGTGGTCGCGATCACCGATTCATAGAGGTTGGGATCGGAAAAGCTCTTCGCGTTGCGCGCCTGGAGCAGTTCGGGGGTCGTCACGCTGCCCGGCGTGACGCCGAACTGGTCGAACATGTCGGCGGGCACATCGTCGAGCGAATTGTTCATCATCGCGAAGTTGCCGAGCGAATAGAAGATCGGCTTGCCCTTATAGATCTCGATGCCGCGAAGCTGGTGCGGCCCGTGTCCCATATAGACGTCGGCGCCCGCATCGATGATCTGGCGGGCAAGACCGGGCGCAAAATCGGCGGGGGTCTGGCTGGCGTTGCCAGGTTCGTGATTGTGCAGCGAAAAGACGACGAAATTGCCGTTCTGCTTCGCCTGCCGCACCGCGAGCAGATTGGCGTCCAGATCCTTCCGGTTGAGATCGTAGCCGATCGTCATCGGGGTCGTCGGAGCATCGACCGCGCGAAAGTCGCGGCCCTTGATCCGCACCGTCGCGCCCGGCTTCGTTCCGGTGATGCGCGCCAGCACCGCAAGGTCGGCTTCGGACACCTGTCCGATCTCGGTGCTGCGGATCGTGTTGGCGCCGGGACGGCCCGGCACACGGCCCAGCGGGTCGGCCGCGGGGGTCATGGGGGTGAAGGTCGTCGTCGCCGAAACGAGCGCGACGCGCCCCTGCGGTCCGTCATAATAGGCGGGCGCGCGCGCCTCCGCCATCGTCCGCCCGGTTCCTGCGCGCACCAGCTTCGCGGCGTCGAGCAGCTTCAGCGTCTCGATCATCCCCTCGACGCCCCAGTCGGTCGCATGGTTGTTGGCATGGCCGACGATATCGATGCCCATGGCGGCGACATCCTTGGGCACCCCCGGGTCGGCGAGCATCCAAGTTCCGCCCGATTCGGCCTGCGGCGATCCCTTGAAGGTCGCGAGGTCGAGCGCGGTGGTCTCGAAATTGCCGAAGGTCACGTCGGCACCGCGCAGGATGCGCAGCATTTCGGGCGCCTGCTTCTCCAGCGTCGCCAGCATCGGGCGCAGATAGATGAGGTCGCCGACGGCGGCGAGGCTGAAATCGCCCGCGATCGGCGTGCTGGGGACCGGCACGGTTTCGAGCGTCTGGCCGCCGCGCTGCTGGGCATGGACCGAAAGCCCGGTCAGCGCCGCCGCGGCCGATCCGGCCAGCAACAGGATGCGCAGGACCTTGGGGCAGGCAGAGGGACGGGCGAAATTGGTCGACATGCGGATGCTCCCCTGATGTGAAGCATAGCGAATAGCCGGCGGCGCTGACACCAACCTGTCATCGGTCAATCGGCGCGCAGAAAACGCACCGTCACGCACAATCCCCGGCCGCTCCGGCCGTCCGCCAGTTCGATCTGCGCGCCCATGCGCTGCGCCAGCGCGCGCGCGATCGGCAGACCCAGACCCGTCCCCGTCGGCTGCCCGCGCCCCTGGATGCGGTAGAAGCGATCCCAAACCTTCTCGCGCTCCGCCTCGGGAATGCCGGGGCCGTCGTCGTCGATCTCGACCAGCGGCCCGCGCGCGTCGTTCGTCAGGCAGACCGAGACCATCCCCCCGGGGCGGCTGTAGCGTATCGCATTGTCGAGCAGATTGCCGATCAACTCGGCGGCAAGCGTGGGCTGGCCCATTGCCATCACCGGACCCTCGCCCTCCTTTTCATAGCTGATGAGCCGGTCGGCCGAGGCCTGCGCGGCGCGCTCGCCCGTCACGCCGGCGGCGATGTCGGCGAGGTCGAACGGCTGCACCGATATCATCCCCTGATCCTCGCTCCGCGCGAGCGCGATCAACTGGCGCAGCAATTGTTCGAGCGTGTCGATGGCGTGCGGAATGTCGGTCAGCGCCGCCTGCCCCTGCCGCGATTGCGGGCCATAGCGTTCGAGCACGTCGAGCTGCACGCGCACGACCGCCAGCGGCGTGCGCATCTGGTGCGAGGCGTTCGAGGTGAACTGGCGCAGCGATTCGCTCGCGCGTTCCAACCGCGCCATCAGTCCGTTGAACGCGGCGACGAAGGGACGAATTTCGGTCGGGGTCGCCTCGTCCGCATCGAGCCGGACCGAGGGAGAGGCGGCGCGCCGTGCCGCCTCGACCTGTTCGGTCAGCGTGCCGAGCGGGCGCAGGCCCCAGCGGATCGCCAGCCAGAACAGCAGGCCGGTCACGAACAGCGCCGTCAATCCGATCATCAGGACCTGCCGCAGGAAGGCGCGCTCGTGCGCCAGGCGGTCGTCGACATAATCGGCGATCTGGATCGCGATCAGTCGGTCGTCGCCGTGCGCGCGGCGAATTTCCATCGCGATCCGCGCGGGCTTTCCGTGCAATGTGCCATCACGCAGATAGGCGGCCTGCGTCACCGCGCGCGCGTCGGCGGGGTCGAGATAGCCGCGCACCAGCCGGGTCTGGCGATAGGCGTTGGTGAAGACCGTCGGGGGATGGCGGTCGATCGTGCCGTCGTCGGTCGGACTATAGTCGACGGGCGGGCGCAGCGCCGCGTCGCCGGCGATCAGCCGGTCGCCGCGCCAGACGCTGTAATGCACGACCGGACGCGCGCGTCGCTTGAGCAGGTGAACCGCGAGGGGGATGAGCCGTTCGCGGTCGGCCGCCGGGCTGTTGTACGCGAGACTCAAGGTGCGCACCGACCCGATCAACACCCGGTCGACGGTATCGGCCTCGTTATTGCGCGCGACCAGCGTCGTGATGATGCCGAAGAACAGCACGAGCCCCGTGAGCGGCAGGAGAACGGCAGCGGTCAGGCGAAAGCGCAGCGAGGGGGGAAGACGGCGCATCGGTCAATCGGTCTCGATCATATATCCGAGGCCGCGCACGGTGCGGATCGCGGGGCCCGACGGTTGCAGCTTGCGGCGCAGGCGCCCGACATAGACTTCGAGCGCGTTGGGCGTCACGGCATCGTCGAAATTGAAGACTTCCGCCGCCAGCCTTTCCTTCGGGATCACCTTGCCCGGCCGCCCCATCAGCGTTTCGAGCACCGCGAGTTCGCGGCGGCGCAGATTGATCGCCCGGCCGTCGAGCGTCACCGTCCGGCTCGAACGGTCGAACGACAGCGCGCCGATCCGCAGCACCGGGTCGGCGGTGCCCTGGCTGCGGCGGACGAGCGCGCGCAGGCGCGATTCGAGTTCGCGCGGACTGAACGGCTTGGCCATATAATCGTCGGCGCCGCGATCGAGGCCGGTGACGCGGTCGTCGATCATGTCGCGCGCTGTCAGGATCAGGATCGGGGTCGTCACCCCGCGTGTGCGCAGCGCCCCCAGCACGTCGAGCCCGTCCATGTCGGGAAGTCCCAGATCGAGGATGATCGCGCTGTAGGGCTCGCTTTCGGCGAGATGCAGCGCGTCTTCGCCATTGGCCAGGCAATCGACCGCGAAGCCGGCCGCCTCCAACGAGGCGGCCATGCCGCGCGACAGGCGCTCGTCGTCCTCCACCAACAGCACGCGCATGATCCGATTCCGCTTCGCTCCCTGCCCTGTTTCGATGGAAATTACGGCCGGCCTCTATCTCCGCATACGGAAATGTCACGCCCGGCACCGATAATTTTCCGTTCATTACCCGAAAGCCGGGCCGCCGTCGTTGGTGTCAGCTTCGTGACAGCGACCTCGATTAGGGAGGCGCGCTCGAACCTTGTCCGCAGCGCCATGGGAGAATCGGATATGAAGACCAGCCTGCCCCTGCTTGCGGGGGCGACCTTGGCCTTGTGCGGCGCGACGCCGGCCGTGGCTCAGGCGCCCGCGCCCGGCGACGCCGCTACCATTGCGCAGCTCGATGGGCTGTTCGCACGCTGGGCGCGCGACGACACGCCGGGCTGCGCGATCGCCATCTCGCGGGGCGGACAGCCGATCGCGATGCGAAGCTATGGCATGGCCAGCCTCGAACTCGGGGTGCCTGCCACCGTCGACAGCATCTACGAAGCCGGTTCGGATTCGAAGCAATTCACCTCCGCCGCGATCCTGATGCTGGCGCGCGAGGGCAAATTGTCGCTCGACGACGATATCCGCAAATATCTTCCCGAAATGCCAGCCTATGCCGCACCGGTCACGATCGCGCACATGCTGCATCACACCAGCGGCCTGCGCGACTGGGGATCGGTTTCGGCGATCGAGGGCTGGCCGCGCAATTCGCGCACCGCGAACAACGACGACGTGCTGCGGATCGCCGCGCGTCAGGCCGAGCTGAATTTCGCGCCGGGCAGCCACTATCTTTACAGCAACAGCAACTACAACCTGCTGGCGATCATCGTCGACCGGGTCAGCGGGCAGTCGCTCGCCGATTTCACCCGCGACCGCATCTTCGTCCCGCTGGGCATGACCAGCACGCGCTGGCGCGACGACCATGGCGACATCGTGCCCGGCCGCACCGGCGCCTATGAGTTCGAAGACGGCGTCTGGCGCAACGAACAGGTGATCGAGGACGCCTATGGCAATGGCGGCCTGCTCACCACCGTCGGCGACCTCGTCAAATGGCAGGCGGCGCTCGACAGCGATTTCTTCGGGCCGGGTTTCACCGCCCAGATTCAGCAGACGACGAAGCTCAACGACGGAACGCCGATCGCCTATGCGCTCGCGCTGGTGAATCTCGACCATCGCGGGCAGCAGGAAGTCGGTCATTCGGGGTCGACCGGAGGCTATCGGGCCTGGATGGCGCGCTATCCGGCGCAGCGGCTCGCCGTATCGCTGCTCTGCAACGCGGGCGATGCCGATGCGCCGGCGCTGGGACGCGCGGCCGCCGATATCTTCCTGCCGCCCGACAACGCCAAGGCCTATGTGCCGCGCGGCGCCGCTCCGACCGGTCTCTATGCCGACAGCGTGAGCGGCGCGCCGCTGCGTTTCGAGGTCGACGACAAGGGCGGCCTGCGCGCCGACGGCCGCGCGCTCGTTCCGGTCGGGCCGGGGCGCTGGATGTTGCGCGAGGATATCTTCGCCTTCGGCGCGAAGGGCAGCCTGGTCCGCGAGACGCGCGAGGGGGAAAAGATTGCCTATCGCAAGGTCGACGCCGTGACCGCGCTCGATCCCGCGCCTTATGCGGGACGCTTCTGCTCGGCCGAAACCGGAACCTGCCTCAGCTTCCAGGCCAGCGGCGGCCAGCTTGTCTACAGCGGTCCGCGCTGGACCGGCCAGCCGCTCGCACCGGCCTATCGCGACGTGTTCACCGGCGCCGCCGCGCCGCGCGCCTCGCGCATCATCGTCAAGTTCCAGCGCGATGCCGCGGGCGCCGTCACCGCGCTCCGCTTCGGCGAGAACCGCGCCTTCGACCTGCTTTTCACGCGCGCGGACTGACCGCCGCTTTCATTCAGCGACATTCAAAAAAGGGGAATATCTATGCGTAACGATCGGACCGGGTTGAAAACCCTGTTGATGGGCGGCAGCGCCGCGGCGGGGCTGATGCTCGCGCTGGCCTGCGGCGGCACGGCCGCGGCGCAGGAAGCCGGCGACGAGGGCACCGCCGCCGATTCGGCGATCGTCGTCACCGGCTCGCGTATCGACCGCAAGGGCTTCGACGCACCGACCCCGACGACCGTCGTCGGCGAATCCGAACTGGCGCAGGGCGCGCGGCCCAGCATCGCGCAGGTGCTGAACGACCTGCCGCAGTTCCGCGCCACCGTGTCGCCGAACAGCACCAACGCCAATACCAATTCCAGCACTTCAGCGATGGACCTTCGCGGCCTGGGCGCCACGCGCACGCTGACCCTGCTCAACAACCGCCGCTTCAACGGCGCGTCGGACCTCAACAGCATTCCGCAGGACATGGTCAAGCGCGTCGAGATCGTCACCGGCGGCGCAAGCGCGGCCTGGGGTTCGGGCGCGATCGGCGGGGTCGTCAACATCATCCTCGACGACAATCTGTCGGGCCTGAAGCTGGGCGTCCAGAACGGCCTGTCGACGCGCGGCGACGGCTATCGCTACAGCATCAACGGCAGCTTCGGCACCGAGTTCGCGGGCGGCAGCGGCCATTTCATGATCGGCGGCGAATATCAGAACGACGAGGGCATCCTCAGCCGCAACGCGCGCAAGAATGTCGGCAGCGCCGACCTGTTCACGCCCGCCGGCAGCACCGAACAGATATTGATCCGCGACGTCAATCCGGCCAACACCGGCCTCGACGGCCTGATCACCACCGGCGCGCTCAAGGGCATGACCTTCGCGGCCGACGGCTCGCTGCGCCCCTATCAGTACGGCAGCATGATCAATGGCGACGGCACGCTGATGGTCGGCGGCGAAGGGCGCGGGATCGGCGACCAGAAGTCGCTCGCCAACCCCTATCAGCGCGTCAACGGCTATGCCCGCGCCAGCTTCGAGGTCGGCGACGCGACCTTCTGGATCGACGGGCTCTACAGCCGCATCTGGGCCAAATATCCCTTCTATGCCGAATATGGCAATTACACGCTGAAAGCCTCGAATCCCTATCTCGACGGCATCCGCAGCCAGCTCGGCGCGGGCGAGACGACGGTCCGGATCGGCCGCGTGTTCGAAGATTACGGCATGCGCACCTTCGATTACTACCGCCAGAACGTCGAGGGCGGCATCGGCGTCGACGGCAGCTTCGCCGACGGCGCGTGGCGCTATTCCGCCTATTACAACCATGGCGAACTGCGCAACATGCAGAGCTATCACAACCAGATCGTCGGCGCGAAGATGACGGAAGCGCTCGATGCGGTCCGCGTCGGCAGCGACATCGTCTGCGCGGTCGCGCTGACCGACCCGAACACCGCGTGCCGCCCGCTCAACATCCTGGGTGCCGGTCGCGCCGATCCGGCCGCGATCGACTATGTGTTCGGCGACCTTGCCAAGGTCGTCTACACGACCAAGCTCGACAGCATGGGCGCCAGCCTGCGCGGCGACCCCTTCTCGACCTGGGCCGGCCCGGTCTCGATCGCGTTCGGCGGCGAGGCGCGCTGGGAAAAGCAGGTGACGAACAGCATCGATCCCATCTCGACGGCGCGCGGGTTCAGCCGCTTCAACTTCTCGCCGCTCGACGGCGGGTTCAACGTGCAGGAAGGGTTCGGCGAAGTCGCGATACCGCTGCTCGACCAGCCGTTCAGCAAGCTCGATTTCAGCGCCGCCGCGCGCTACAGCCACTATAGCACCAGCGGCGGCATCTGGTCGTGGAAGATCGGCGCCACCGATCGCATCCTTGACAATCTGCTGCTGCGCGTCTCGCGCTCGCGCGACATCCGCTCGGGCAGCCTTGCCGAACTGTTCACGACGCGCACGACCACCTTCTCGACGGTGTCCGAGAACGGCCAGTCGTACAGCGTCACGCGCTACGGCGGCGGCAACCCGAACCTGAAGCCCGAGATCGGCAGCACGCTGACGCTCGGCGCGGTCTTTACCCCGACCTTCCTGCCGGGCTTCAACCTCGCGGTCGATTATTTCGACATCAAGCTGCGCGATGCGATCACCTCGCCGAACGCCCAGGACGTCATCACCGCCTGCGGCAACGGCAACCAGAACGCCTGCTCGCAGATCACGCGCGACGGCCAGGGCCGCCCGACCGAGATCAACTCGACCTATCTGAACCTTGCCCAATACAAGACCAGCGGCGTCGATATCGAGGCGAGCTATCAGCAGCCGGTCGGCGGCGGGACGCTTCGCCTGCGGGCGCTGGCGACCTATGTGTCGAAGGTCGTGATCGACGACGGCATCTCGGTCATCGACCGCGCCGGCGACGTCGGCGACGTCACCTTCGGCACGCCGCACTGGCGCGGAACCGGCAGCGTCACCTACGGCGACGATCATGCGACCTTTACCGCACGCGTCCGCTACGTCGGCGGCGGGCAGTACAACCATCTGCTGAACATCTCGAACAACGACACCTCCGCCCGGGTCTATGTCGACCTCAATGCGCAGGCGAATATCGACGAGCGGTTCACGCTCTTCGCCAACGTCAACAACCTGTTCGATCGCGATCCGCCGCTGAGCCCCGCCGGATCGGTCCACTACGACTCGATCGGCACCTATGTGACGGTCGGCGCCAAGCTTCGCCTCTGACCCCCGATAGCATCGAGGCGAAGGGAAAGGTGGGCATCCCATGGGGTGCCCACCTTTTTGCCGTTCCGGCGCCGGGGCGAACGGGGGGCGGAGGTCTCGTCCCGCCACTCTGCCGCTTGGCTGCGCTAAGACCGCAACCACAAGCCCACGCGATGCCGCGTCATTCGTCCTGTGCGCGGTCGATCATGTCCATGAAATCGCGTGCCGAATCGCGGTCGGCCGTGTCGGGAAAGGCGACTTCCAGATCGGGAGCTGCGCCCAGCATATAGAGCAGCGCCCACAGCGCGAAGCGGCGGCCCGCATGCGTCTCCAGCGCCAGATCAACGCGCATCCGCTCAGTCCCCGCCGCCAGCGCCGCGGGCGGAATCGCGCCCATGTCGCGGGTGCCGAAATAGCGAAAGAGCTGGTCGTCGAAATCCATGGCCGCGCCCTTGTGGCAGAGCGCGCGCGATATTCCAACGCCGCGGCCGCCGCTCGGTTGTCTTCGGGCGGGGCGCGGATTAGGGGCAGCGGGGTGAACAACAGCATCGAAATCGGAATCGACGAGCGTGGTCAGGGTGTGCGCATCGAGGTGCAGGAACTGCTCGCCACGCGTCTGCTCGTCCAGGGCAATTCGGGATCGGGCAAGTCGCACCTGCTGCGCCGCCTGCTCGAACAGAGCGCGGGCCTCGTCCAGCAGGTGGTGATCGATCCGGAGGGCGATTTCGTCACCCTCGCCGACGCATACAGCCATGTCGCGATCGACGCCGGCGACTATAACGAGCGCGAGATCGCGACGATGGGCGCGCGCATCCGCGAGCATCGCGCCTCGGTCGTCCTCAACCTCGAGGCGCTCGATATCGAGGCGCAGATGGGCTGCGCCGCCGCCTTTCTGAACGCGCTGTTCGACGCGCCGCGCGAACATTGGTTTCCCGCGCTCGTCGTCGTCGACGAGGCGCAGATGTTCGCGCCGAGCGCGTCGGGCGACGTGTCCGACGCGGTGCGCCGCGCCAGCCTGTCGGCGATGACCAACCTGATGTGCCGCGGCCGCAAGCGCGGCCTGGCCGGCGCCATCGCGACCCAGCGCCTCGCCAAGCTCGCCAAGAATGTCGCGGCGGAGGCGAGCAACTTCCTGATGGGGCGCACATTCCTCGACATCGACATGGCGCGCGCCGCCGACCTGCTCGGCATGGAGCGGCGGCAGGCGGAGGCGATCCGCGACCTCGAACGCGGGCATTTCCTGGGCCTCGGTCCCGCGATCGCGCGGCGCCCGGTCGCGATCCGCATCGGCGCGACCGAGACGCGCAGCCGCGCCGGAACGCACAGCCTGCTGCCGCTGCCCGACGCCGAGCCGCAGGACATGCGCACGATGCTGTTCGCCGAGATGGAGAGCGCGGCGCCTCCACCGGTGCCCCCGCGTCCCGTCCCTGTCGCCGCGGCCGAGGTGATCGAGCGCATCGCCCATCACGAAGCCGACGCATCCGCCGCGGACGACGTATCGGCGCCCGCGGCCGCCGACAGCATCGATGCCGGCGCGGTGGTCGAGGCGGTACTGCGCGACATGCTCGGCGATGCCGAAAGCGCCTATCAGCCCGAGACGATCCTCTATCAGGATTTCTCGGTGCGTTGCCGGATGCAGCGCCTGCGCGCCGCGCCGTTCGACCTTGCCGAGTTCCGCCGTCGCTTCGCGCTGGCGAAGGGCGGCATCCTCGACCCGGCCGATCCGCACTGGCGCGACCTGCTCGGCGCGGCGGCGCGGCTGCCCGACGACATGCTCGCGCCCTTCCTGCTGATCGCCCGTGCGGCGATGGACGGGGCGCCCTGCCCTGACGAGGAAGCGCTCGGGCGCGCTTACGGCACGCGGTCGCCGGGGCGCGTGCGGCGGCTGCTCGACTATATGGAGAAACAGGGCGTCATCGTGGTGAGGTCGAGCTTCGGCGGCCAGCGCTCGATCCACATCCCCGAACTCGGGCTGGCGACCCAAGCGGCCTGAGGATGGCTTTCGGGCGCGATCGCCCTTGAATGAATGGCCGTGTGCTCCCGCGCAGGCGGGAGCCCAGAGCGTCAAAAAGCCTGCGCCGGCGCCAACACGCTCCGGGTCCCCGCCTTCGCGGGGACACAATGATGTTTCACCCGGAGGTGCGCGCTCTCGTCGATGGCTGGACATGATTCCATCGCCACGCTCCTCGCCATGACGTGACGCCGTCCCTTCACGGCCGCAGCACGACCTTTCCGATCACCTCGCGCCGTTCGAGCATCGCGAAAGCCTCACGCCAGTCGGCAAGGTCGAGCGCGGCGTGGACGTGCGGGCTGATCGTTCCCTCGGCCGCCAGCCGGTCGACCGCGGCGATATTCTCGACCCCCCGCGCGGGAAAGCGGCGGCCATATTCGCCGGCGCGCACGCCGACGACCGAAAACCCCTTGATCAGGGGGATGTTCGCCGAAACCGCGGGAATGCGGCCCGACGCGAAACCGACCACCAGCAGGCGTCCGCCAAAGGCGATGCAGCGCGTCGATTCGTCGAACACGTCGCCGCCCACCGGGTCGAAGATCACGTCGGCGCCGACCCCGCCGGTCAGCGCCTTCACCGTGTCGCGGAACCCCGGCTCGGCGGCGATCAGCGCATCGGGGGCATAGAGGCGCGCGATTGCCGCGCGCTTGGCTTCGCTGCTCGCCGCCGCGATCACGCGCGCGCCGAGCGCCTTCGCAAGGTCGACCGTCGCCAGCCCGACACCGCCCGCCGCACCGTGCACCAGCACCCAGTCGCCGGGCTCGACGCGCGCGCAGCGCACGAGCGCGACATAGGCGGTCAGATAGGCGACCGGACAGGCGGCGGCGGCCTCCCATCCCAGCCGGTCGGGCTTCGGCCGCAGCGCGGCGGCCGGGGCGACGATATGTTCGGCCATCGCGCCAAAGCGGTTGCCGCCGACCACCGCGTCGCCCGCGCGCCAGGCCGTCACCCCCTCGCCGACGGCATCGACCTCGCCCGCGAATTCGAGCCCCGGAACGAAGGGCAGGTCGGGTTTGAGCTGATAGGCGCCGCGCGTCATCAGCAGGTCGGGGAAGTTGACCGCCGCCGCGCGCACCCGCACCCGCACCTCGCCCGGACCCGGCTGCGGCACCGGCAGGTCGGCAAGCGCGACGCCGGCATGATCGGGCAGCAGTTCGCGAACCTGCAACGCACGCATCAAAAAAGCCTTTCCTACATTATTCCTATATGGTTCGTTTTATGACTTCTACAAACCACAGGAGTTAAACATGCCGAATGCCGATCCATCGACCTGCGATGCCGACGCCCTGATCGATGCCGTCATCGACCGCGAAGGCCGATATGTAAACCACCCGGCCGACCGCGGCGGCCCGACCTGCTGGGGAATCTCCGAAGCGGTCGCGCGCGCCGAGGGCTATGCCGGGGACATGCGCGCGCTGCCGCGCACGGTAGCCGCCGCCATCTATCGCCGCCGCTATTGGCTGCAACCGCGTTTCGACCGGGTCGCGCTGCGTGCACCGCGGATCGCGGCCGAACTGTTCGACACCGGCGTCAACATGGGCACCGCGACCGCGACGGGCTTTCTCCAGCGCGCGCTCAACGCGCTCAACCGCGGCGCGCGCGACTATCCCGATATCGCGGTCGACCGGCTGATCGGCCCGCGCACCCTGTCGGCGCTCGACGGCTTTCTCGCCGCGCGCGGCAAGGGCGGCGAGACCATCCTGCTCCGCGCGATGGAGGCGCTGCAGGGCGAACGCTACATCACGCTCGCCGAACGCCGCCCGAGCCAGGAAGCCTTTCTCTACGGCTGGCTCGCCAACCGCATCGGGCAGAACTGACCCGATGCGATTCATAGTGAAGTTGCACGGATTCTCTTACGGAAAGGAACAATCGACATGAGCATTTTCGAAGGGCTGATCGGTCCCGTCGCGGGCCTGATCGACAAGATCATCCCCGATCCGGAGGCGCGCGACCGCGCCAAGCTCGAACTGCTGAAACTCGAAGGCAGCCAGGAACTGGAAACGATCCGCACCCGGATGAGCGCAATCATCGCCGAGGCGAACAGCGCCGACCCGTGGACCAGCCGCGCGCGGCCCAGCTTCCTCTACGTCATGTATGCGCTGCTGCTGTGGGCGATCCCGATGGGGCTGATCGCCGCAGCACGGCCGGAGATGGCCCAAGGCATCGCCGACGGCATGAACGCCTATCTCGCCGGCATCCCCGAATCGCTCTACGCGCTCTTCGGCACGGGCTACCTCGGCTACACCGCCGCAAGGGCATGGGGCAAAGCCAAGGGGATCGAAGGCTGATCGCTTGGGGTAGGCTGCCTCCCCTCCCGCCTGCGGGAGGGGAGATCAGGCGCATGACTACCCCGCCAGCGCCGCCTTGACCGCCGCGACCGCGGCTTCGGCCGCGGCGCCGTCGGGGCCGCCGCCCTGCGCCATGTCGGGACGGCCGCCGCCGCCCTGCCCGCCGAGCGCCGCCACCGCCGCCTTGACGAGATCGACCGCGCTGCGGCTGCCCGCCTGATCGTCGGTCACGCCGACCGCGACCGAGGCGCGTCCGTCGTTGACCGCGACGAGCATCGCGACGCCGCTGCCGACCTGCTTCTTCATGTCGTCGACCGCGCCACGCAGCCCCTTGGGGTCGAGCCCGTCGACGACCTGCGCCAGGAACTTCGTGCCGCCGACCTCTTCGATCGCCGGGCCGCCGCTGGCCGCGCCGCCGCCCCCGCTACCGCCGAGCGCGAGCGCCTTCTTCGCCTCGGCCAGTTCGCGCTCCGCCTTCCGGAGCGCCTCGACCATCGCCGCGGCGCGCACGGGCACTTCGTCGGGCGCGGTCTTGAGCGCCGCCGCCGCCGCCTTCAGCGCCTCGTCGCGCCCGATCAGCCACTGGCGCGCCGCTTCGCCGGTCAGCGCCTCGATACGCCGCACGCCGGAGGATACCGCGCTTTCGCTGACGATCTTGAACAGGGCGATGTCGCCGAGCGCACGCACGTGGGTGCCGCCGCACAGTTCGACCGAATAGCTGCGGTCGTCGGCCTTGCCCATGCTGAGCACGCGCACCTCGTCGCCATATTTTTCGCCGAACAGCGCCATCGCGCCCGCCGCGATCGCATCGTCGGGGGTCATCAGGCGCGTCGACACCGGCTCGTTGGCGCGGATATGCGCATTCACCTGCGCCTCGACGTCGGCGATCTCCTCGGCGGTCAGCGCCTTGGGGTGCGAGAAGTCGAAGCGGAAGCGGTCCTCGGCGACGAGGCTGCCCTTCTGCGTGACGTGCGCGCCCAGCCGGTTGCGGAGCGCCGCGTGCAGCAGGTGCGTCGCGCTGTGATTGGCGCGGATGCGGTCGCGGCGCGCGGCATCGACGCTCAGCCGCACCGTGTCGCCGACCTTGAGGCTGCCCGCCTCGAGCGTCGCCTGATGCGCGTGCAGCCGGCCGAGCGGCTTGCTCGTGTCGCGCACCGTCGCCTTCGCGCCGCCCAGCGTGTCGATCGTTCCGGCGTCGCCCATCTGGCCGCCGCTTTCGCCATAGAAGGGAGTCTGGTTGGTGAGCACGACGACGGTGTCGCCGGCCTTCGCCTCTTCGACCGGAACGCCGTCGCGAACGAGCGCGATCACCTCGCCCTCGCCCTCGGTCGAGGTGTAGCCGGTGAATTCGGTGCCGCCGTTCGCTTCGGCGAGGTCGAACCAGATCTCGTCCGACGCCTTTTCGCCGCTGCCCTTCCACGCCGCGCGCGCCGCCGCCTTCTGCTGCGCCATCGCGGCGTCGAAACCCGCGCGGTCGACCGCGATGCCCTCTGCACGCAGCGCGTCCTCGGTCAGGTCGTAGGGAAAGCCGTAGGTGTCATAGAGCTTGAAGGCGACGTCGCCGGGCAGCGTCGCGCCCTTGGCCATTCCCACCGTCGCCTCGTCAAGCAGCCGCAGCCCCTTGTCGAGCGTCTGGCGGAACTTGATCTCCTCGCGCTCGAGCGTTTCGGAGATCAGCGCCTGCGCACGGATCAGTTCGGGATAGGCGGCGCCCATCTCGGTGGTCAGCGCCGGCAGCAGCCGGTGCATCAGCGGGTCCCGCGCGCCGAGCAGGTGCGCGTGACGCATCGCGCGGCGCATGATCCGCCGCAGCACATAGCCGCGCCCTTCGTTCGACGGCAGCACGCCGTCGGCGATCAGGAAGCTCGACGCGCGCAGGTGATCGGCGATCACGCGGTGGCTGGCCTGCGTCGCGCCCTCGGCAGGAACGCCGGTCAGGTCGACCGACGCGGCGATCAGCGCCCGGAAAGTGTCGATGTCGTAATTGTCGTGGACGCCCTGCAGCACCGCCGCAAGACGTTCCAGTCCCATGCCGGTGTCGATGCTGGGCCGCGGCAGGTCGACGCGCTCGCCGCCCGGCAGCTGTTCATATTGCATGAACACCAGGTTCCAGATTTCGATGAAACGGTCGCCGTCCTCTTCGGCCGATCCCGGCGGGCCGCCCCAGATATGGTCGCCATGATCATAGAAGATTTCGCTGCACGGCCCGCACGGACCGGTGTCGCCCATCGACCAGAAATTGTCGCTGGTCGGGATGCGGATGATCCGTTCCTCGGGCAGCCCCGAAATCTTGCGCCACAGGTCGAACGCCTCGTCGTCGGTGTGGTAGACGGTGGCGGTCAGCTTGTCGGCGGGCAGGCCCCACGTCTTGTGGACAAGCGTCCAGGCATGGTGGATCGCCTGTTCCTTGAAATAGTCGCCGAACGAGAAATTCCCCAGCATCTCGAAGAAAGTGTGATGGCGCGCGGTGTAGCCGACATTGTCGAGGTCGTTGTGCTTGCCGCCCGCGCGGACGCACTTCTGCGACGAAGCCGCGGTGCTGTAGGGCTTCTTCTCCAGCCCCGTGAAGACATTCTTGAACGGCACCATCCCCGCGTTGACGAACATCAGCGTCGGGTCGTTGAACGGCACCAGCGGCGCCGACGGTTCGATATGGTGCCCTTCGCCCGCGAAATAGTCGAGGAATGAGCGGCGGATGTCGTTGGTCGATGTCATGCGCGCGAATTAGGGATTTTGGCGCGGTGCGACAAGGTGATTAGTGGTCCGCACGATTATCGCCCTTCCATCCGTTCGGCGGCAGGCGCCTCCGCATCAGAAAGCCGTCGCGATCCCCTTGCCCAGATAGCAGGGAAGCTGGTGCAGCACGTCGGCCTTGGGCACGCCCTCCTCGATCAGTTCGGGCGGCACTTCCGAGGTATCGGTGCGCACGATGGCGAAGCCGGCGCCCGGCGCGGCGCGATGGACGACGACATAGCCGCAATCCATCGTTCCATCCGCCCGGTCGCCCCGGAAATCGAACGCGGCATAGACGCCGGGCGGCTGACCCGCGGGGTCGAGATACCAGCTCAGCCGCAGGATACGCAGCCTCCCGTCGGCCCACAATGTGCCGCGCTTGCGCAGGTTCATCTCCCATTCGAGCCGCGGGCTCGACGCCTGCAGCGACAGGCGCAGCATCGCATAGGCGGCATCGTAATCGCGCTTCGCCAGCGCCGCGACATAGGCGGCGAAGCGGTCGATCGCCCCTTCCTCGTCGGCCGCGGCGGGCGCGAAGGCGACGCCTTCGGGCGCGACGACATCGCGCTCTACCTCCGGGCCGAGCTGCGGCGGCGCCGCCATCGCGGGGCCGGCCGCGAACAGCGCCGCGCCGATCGCCAATGCGATGCGCCGGACGGGAGATGTATCAATAGCCATAATAGGCGCCGCCCTTGTCGCGCGCGCGGCGCCACGCCGGACGGTCGTGACAGGCGTTCACGAACGCGGCCAGCTTCGGATAGCGCGGCGCCATGCCCTGCATGATCGCGATCTCGGCGGGAAAGCTCAGCATGATATCGGCCGCCGACAGGCTGTCGCCGATGAAATGGCCGTTCGTGCCGAGACGGCTTTCCATATAGGCGAAATGCGCATCGAGCTGCTGCACGATCCGCGGTTCGAGGACCGCCGCCGCCTCGCCGAGCCGCGCGGTGTAGATGCGCAGCAGGATCGGCGTCATCGCCGATCCCTCGGCGAAATGCAGCCATTCGAGATGGCTGACATGATCGTCGGTGCCGTGCGCGGGAACCAGATGCCCGCCGCCGTGCCGCTCGCACAGATATTCGACGATCGCCCCCGACTCGGTGATCACGCGGCCGTCGTCCTCGATCACCGGCGACTTGCCGAGCGGATGGACCGCCAGCAGTTCGGGCGGCGCGAGGTTGGTCGCCGGGTCGCGGTCATAGAAGCGGATGTCATATGGCGCGCCGATTTCCTCGAGCAGCCAGAGGATACGCTGCGAACGGCTGTTGTTGAGATGGTGGACGATCAGGCTCATCGATTCTCCTTTCGCGGCACGGTGCGCGCGGCATCGCCGGGGCTTGGCGGCGGCCCACTACCTCAACGCCTTGCGGCAAGCGCGCAAGGCTTTGAGCCTATTAGAACGCAATCGGGCTCGGATGGAAGCAATGTCGGTGCGATGGGAAAACTTGCGCGGGATAGAGATCGGCAAAGTGGCGAGAGATCGAAGGTTACGTTCATCGGTTTCGAAGCCGGGCACGCACGAACGAACCTTTCGGCCGCTCGCGGCCCGTTTTTGCCCCCCAGCCCGCAAGTGGCACGCTCATCCGTCATGATTTGACACAAAGGGGTGTTGCTAATGCGACTAATTCCTATTAGCGGACAGTAAGCCGCCGATGGGAGCGGCATTCACAGGAGCCCATTATGCGTGCCCGCCTTACCGGCCTGACCATTGCCGCGCTCGTCCCCTCTGCGCTCGCCGCCCAGACGAATGCCGGCGACGCCAGCGACGCCATGTCGAACGAGATCGTCGTGATCGCCACCGGCCAGAGCACCGCGTCGGCCAGCACCAAGACCGACACGCCGCTGATCGAAAATCCGCAGACGATCACCGTCGTCAACCGCGCCGAGATGGATATTCGCGCGGTCGATACGGTGTCCGACGCGCTTTCCTATGTCGCGGGGGTGCAGGCGCAGCCGCAGGGCAACGACAACCGGGTCGACGAGATCACGGTCCGCGGTTTCGGCGCCGGCGGCTTCGGCAGCAACAACAATTTCGTCGACGGCCTGCGCCTTCCCGCAGGGGGACAATGGACACGCCCCGCCTTCGACCCGTTCGGGTTGCAACAGGTCGATGTGCTGAAGGGTCCGTCGAGCGTCCTGTACGGCCAGACCGCGCCCGGCGGGATCGTCAACCTCGTCACCAAGAAGCCGACGTTCCGCGCGCATGGCGAGGTGCTGTTCCAGGGTCAGGCCTTCGGAGACCTCGACCGTGCGCGCCTGCTGGCGGGCGCCGATGTCGGCGCGCCGTTGTCGGACAATGTCGCGGTGCGGTTCGTCGGTCTCGCCTCGCATGGCGAAACGCGCGCGAAGGACATGCCGAACTCGCGCTATTACATCGCGCCGAGCGTGACCTTCCGCCTCGGCGCCGACACGACATGGACGCTGCTCGGCCAGTATCAGCGCGACGAGGGCGCTTCGACCTTCCAGTTCCTGCCGATGCGCGGCACGCTCAACGCGTCGAACGGCAAGTATATCCCGCTCGACGCCAATCTCGGCGAGCCCGGCTGGAACGATTTCGACCGCGACCAGTATCTGGTCGCCTCCTTCTTCGAGCATCGCTTCGGCGACGGCTTCGCGATCCGCAACAACACGCGCTATACGAAGATCGACAGCTTCTATCGCGCGGTGGTGATGGGCGGCGACACGCTGACCGCCTGTCCCGCCAACATTCCCGGCTGCATTCCCGGCCAGACGATTCAGCGGCGCGCGGTGCAAGGGCGCGGCGAGTCCGAAGGCTGGGCGACCGACACGCAGATCGAGGCGCGCTTCGCGACCGGCGCGATCGAGCATGTCGTGCTGGGCGGCGTCGATTATTTCCACACCGACTGGTCGCACGATCGCGATGGCGTCGCGCCGGCGCTGGTGCTGCCGCTCCTCGACATTTTCGATCCCGTTCCGCGCGGTTCCTCGGGCTATGCCGCCGCGCTGAGCCCGCAGATTTATGGCGGCGCCGTGTCGAAACAGACCGGCCTCTATCTGCAGGACCAGCTTTCGGTCGGCAATCTGCGCCTATCGATCGGCGCACGCAACGACTGGGCGACCGACAATCTGTCGAACAGCCTGAACAACACGGGTTTTCGCCTGAAGGCGGAGGCCTTCACCTGGAATATCGGCGGCGTCTACCTCTTCGATTTCGGTCTCGCCCCCTACGCCAGCTATTCGGAATCCTTCCTGCCGCTGCAGAACGATCCGGTGACAAATGCCACCGGCCGCCCCTTCGTGCCGACGACCGGTCAGCAATATGAGTTCGGCCTGCGCTATCAGCCGCCAGGGCAGAACATCTATCTGACGCTTTCGGCTTTCCAGATCACGCAGCAGAACCTGCTGACGGCCGATCCGGCGGGCACCCGCTGCGGCCCGACCCTGACGCCCTGTCAGGTCCAGCTCGGCGAAGGGCGCTATCGCGGGCTCGAATTCGAAGGCCGCGCGACGCCGACCGACGCGCTCACGCTGATCGCCACGGCGACGCGGATCAAGGCGAAGGTGACCGAAGGCGCGGCGGCGCAGATCGGCAATGCGCTGCCGCAAATTCCCGACTGGCAGGCATCGCTCTTCGCGGATTATCGGATCAAGGCGGGACCGCTCGACGGCTTCGGTTTCGGCGGCGGCGTGCGCTACACCGGGGACAGCTGGGGGCTCGTCAGCAACGACCCGCTCTTCGCGATCCCTTCCTACACGCTCTTCGACGCGTTCCTCCGCTACGACGTACCCGATTCGGGCCTGTCGCTCGCGGTCAACGTCCGCAACCTCGCCGACAAGCGCTATGTCGCGACCTGCACCGCGACGCAGGCCTGCTATTACGGCCAAGGCCGCACCGCGACCGCGCGCCTGCAATATCGCTGGTGACGATGGAGATTCATCGGATGCAAATCGAACGATCGATCCCGTCGCGACGCGCGGCGCTGACGCTGCTCGGCGCCCTGCCGCTGGTGCTTGCCGGCTGCGGCAAGGCCGACGACAAGCGCAAGGCGGGTGCGGATGCCCCGCTCACCGACCTGCGCGACCGCCCGCTCGACCTGACGCTGCCCGCGACGCCGCTGACGATCGACGACGGCCGCTACCTGATCGCGCTGTCGCTGATCCATCCCGATCCGGTCAGCCTGCTGTCGGGGTGGTCGGGCGACGTCAATCGGATCAGCCCCGAACAATATAAGGCCTATGTCGCGCGCTTTCCGAAGCTCGCCACGCTGCCCAGGACGCCCAACTCGTCCGACGAGTTCAGCGTCGAGGCGGTGCTCGCCGCGGCGCCGAAAGCGGCGGTCGTCTCGCTGGGTTCCGGCCCGACCGACGCGCAGGTCGCGCAACTGACCGGCGCCGGCGTCGATGTCGTCTTCATCGACTTCTTCTCGCACCCCTTCGAAAACCAGGCGCGCAGCCTGACCCTGCTCGGGCGCCTGATCGGTCGCGAGGATCAGGCGGCGGCCTACAACAAATTCCGTCAGGACAAGCTCGACGTCATCAGCAAGCGCGTCGCCGCCATCCCCGCCGACAAGCGCCCGACGGTGTTTCTGGAGGCGCATGCGGGCAACGGCCCCGATTGCTGCAATTCGCCCGGCAAGGGCAACGTCGGCGACTATATCAGCTTCGTCGGCGGCAGGAATATCGGCGAGGATGTGATCAAGGCGCCGTTCGGCAAGCTCAACCTCGAATATGTCATCGACCGCAATCCGGACGTCTACATCGCCACCGGCGGCCCGCATCTCGAAAAGGCCGGCGGCTTCGTCGTCGGCCCGCAATATGACGAAGCGCGGTCGCGCGCGTCGCTGCGGAAAGTGACCGAACGCCGCGGGATCGCCAGCCTGTCGGCGGTGCGCGTCGGACGCGTCCACGGCCTGTCGCACCAGATGATCAATTCGCCCATCGACATCGTCGCGACCGAGGCGCTTGCCAAGTGGATCCATCCCGACCTGTTCGGCGATCTCGATCCGCAGGCGACGCTCGATGCGATCAATCGGCGGTTTCTCGCGGTCCCCTACACCGGAAGCTACTGGACCGATCTCCAGCCCTCCCCCGCTTCAACAGGAGAATGACATGGTTATGCGCAATGCCTTCAAATTGTCGGTGGCTCTCGTCACACTGGCCGGTGCAACGGCCGCATGGGCGAAGCCGGCGGTAGACCGCTCGGTCAAGGTCGCTCCGGGCGGGCTGTACGAGATTGTGCAGAACGGTGCCGACAACGACATCTATATCGCAGCGGTCGGCCCGCGCGGCGAAGACAAGGGCGCGATCGTCCGCCTCGACGGCAAGACGCTGCAGCCGAAGGGGTCGATCGACGTCTCGACCAGCCCGCTCTACGGCCTCGCGATCAACCAGACCACGCAGACCCTTTACGGCACCGATACGCGCAACGGATCGGTATCGGCAGTCGACCTTGCAACGGGCAAGGTCGTCGGGACGGTCAAGGTCGGCGAAAAGGCCCACGTTCGTCAGGTCGCCGTCGATGAGGGGGCGAACAAGGTCTATGTCACCGTCGTCGGCGCGATGCGCGGCAGCGACACGCCCAGCGCCATCTGGGTGATCGACGGCAATAGCAACACGCTCGACCGCGTCATCGCGGTGCCGGGCATTTCGCTGACCGGACTGGCGCTCGATCCGGCGAACAAGCGGATCTTCTCGACCGGCATGAGCAGCAACGACGTGATCGTCCTCGACAGCGACAGCGGCGCGGTGAAGGCCCGCTGGCCGAGCGGCGGCGAGAATGCCATCAACGTCGCCTATGACGGCACGGCACAGCGCCTGTTCGTCGCCAACCAGGGCAACGGCGTGCTCGGCGTGATCAACGCAAGGGACGGCTCGCTGATCAAGGCGGTCCCGACCGGGGAAGGCGCGCTCAGCGTCGCCTACAACGGCGCCGTGGACCAGATCTATGTCGCGAACCGCCGCGCCGGAACGGTCAGCGTCGTCGATG
Organism: Sphingopyxis granuli NBRC 100800; assembly: GCF_001591045.1. Classification (GTDB taxonomy): domain Bacteria; phylum Pseudomonadota; class Alphaproteobacteria; order Sphingomonadales; family Sphingomonadaceae; genus Sphingopyxis; species Sphingopyxis granuli. The sequence goes on from NZ_BCUA01000008.1 coordinate 50,827, forward strand.
CGAAAACCTATGAGAAGCTCGCCGATCTGGAAACGGGTACCTTCCCGCAGACGATCGCGATCAATCGCGCCGACAACAGCGTCTATGTGACGAACAAGGCGCGCGGCCTGCCGCGCGACGCCGCACCGGGGACGCCGCCGGTCGACGATCCGAAGGGCGACACGGTCACGCTGATCCGCCCCTGACCGGCCGCGGAAAGAATCGAAAGCCGCCCGATCCCAAGCGGAACGGGCGGCTTCCTTACAATATATCGTCGATCACCATGCGCAGCGACCCGCGCTCGCAATGATCGATGCGCGCCCGCACTCGCCAGACGTCGGCCAGCACCGCGGGCGTGATCGCTTCTTCGGGCGGCCCCGCGGCGGCCACCTGCCCTTCGGACAACACCACGACGCGGTCGGCGATCCGCGCCGCCGCCTGCAGGTCGTGAAGCACGAGCACGGCGATCATGTCCTGCTCGCGCGCCAGCGAACGCACCAGATCGAGCACGCGCACCTGGTGATTGAGGTCGAGCGCACTCGTCGGTTCATCGAGCAGCAGCAGGCGCGGTGCGCGCACGAGCGCCTGCGCGAGCGCCGCGAGCTGCCGCTGCCCGCCCGACAGCTGATCGATTCCGCGCATCGCCAGCGCTTCGATCCCGACCCGCCCGAGCACGGCCATCGCGCGCTCCGCCGCATCGCCACCATGGCCCTGCCCGGTGGGCGACGCTTCGAGCGCGCCGATCACCGTTTCGAGCACGGTGAGCGCGATTCCCTGCGGCAGCGTCTGCGGCATGTAGGTCACCGCTTTCGCACGGTCGGCGAGCGGCAGGCCGTTGAGTTCGTCCCCGTCGAGCCGGATCGAGCCGCGCGCGGGCGTCAGGCCGGCGAGCGCACGAAGCAGCGTGCTCTTCCCCGCCGCATTGGGGCCCAGCAGCGCGACCGTTTCGCCGCGCGCGATCGGCGGCAGCGACAGATGCTCGATCACCGCGCGGTCGCGATATCCCGCCGACAGGTCGGTGACCTGGAGGCCGGCGCTCATGCCCCCTGCCTTCCGCTGCGAAAGATCAGGAACAGGAAGATCGGGACGCCGATCATCGCGGTCACGATGCCGACCGGCATCAGCACCCCCGGCACCAGCAGCTTCGACAGCGCCGACGCGACCGACATGATCGCGGCACCGGTGAACAGGCTGGCCGGCAGCAGATAGCGATGATCCTCACCCAGCAGCATGCGCGCGATATGCGGGCCGACGAGACCGATGAACCCGATCGCGCCGACGAAGGCCACTGCGGTCGCGGCCAGCAGGCTGATGCGAAAGAGCGACAGGAAACGCAGCCGCCCGACGTCGACCCCGAAACTCTGCGCCCGGTCCTCGCCGAGCCGGAGCGCGGTGAGCGCCCTGGCCGATGCCAGCGAAAAGGGCGCGACGGCAAGCAGGACGAGCGCGAGCACGCTGACATTGCTCCACGTCGCGCGCGACAGCGACCCCATCGTCCAGAAGACGAGCTGCTGCAACGCCTCCTGCGACGAGAGGAACTGCACCAGCGAGGTCAGCGCGTTGAAGGCGAAGACGAGCGCAATGCCGAGCAGGACGAGCGTCTGTGCGCCCGCCGCGCGCTGCCGCGCAACCGCCTGAAGCAGCAGCATCGCGAGGAAAGCGAAGAGAAAGGCGTTGAGCGACACCATCCAGTCGGCCGCCCAGCTCCCCGCGAACGACAGGCCGATCCCCAGCACGATCGCCAGCGACGCACCGAAGGAAGCGGCCGACGACACGCCGAGCGTGAAGGGGCTCGCCATCGGATTATCGAGGATCGTCTGCATTTCGGCGCCCGCGAGCGACAGCGATGCGCCGACCATCACCGCCATCATCGCATAAGGCAATCGCACGTCCCAGATGATCGCGCGCTGTCCCGGCGTGATCCGGTCGGGATAGGCGATGCCGTACAGCACGTCGCGCGCGCCCATCCCCGATGGACCGGTCACCAGATCGGCGACGAAGGCCGCCACCGCGATCGCCGCGATCAGCGCGATGACCATCACGCGCCGCCGCACCGTGCGCCGATAATCGACCAGCATGGCTTTCATCGTCGGAGAGGGTCCGGCCGACCGGATCATGACATTTTGTTTCCCTTGGATTGGCATGGGTTGATCGAACGGCGCATCGATGCCATCCGCCTTATTGAAAACCGCTCGCAATTCCAGCCCTAATCGGACCATGACCGCTTCCGCCACCCCCGCCACCGATCCACGCATCGCCGAATGCCTGTCGCTGAGCCTGCCACACGGGGATGCGGCCTATCGCGTCGACCTCCACGTCCCGGCGGGCGAAGCACCCGTCGGGGGCTGGCCCGCGATGCTGATGCTCGACGGCGAAGGCTGCTTCGCGACCGCGGTGGAGGCGTTGCGGCGGATGAGTCGCCGTCCCGACGCAACGGGAACCGGACCGATGATCCTGATCGGCCTGTCGTCGCCCGACCGCGACCCGCAGGACCGCCATCGCGAACGCGATTTCGGCGCGCGCGGCGCGGCATCGGATTTCGCGCGTTTCGTCGAGGCCGATGTGATCGCCGCCGTCGCGGCGCACGCGCGGCTCGATCCGCGACGCCTGACCCTCTTCGGCCATTCGCTCGGCGGCTATCATGCGCTGTGGATGCTGGCGCATCGCCCGCATCTGTTCGCCGCGATCGCCGCGATCAGCCCGTCGATCTGGTGGGACCCCGAAGGCCTGCGCGACGCCTTGCGGCAGGCGTCGCTCGGCGATCATCGCATCCTGCTCTGCGTCGGCGAGTGGGAGGAGGAACTGCCGCCCTGGCAGGCCGCGCGGCAGGACAGCGATGCGGTCCGCAGCCGGCGGGCCGAGCGGCAGATGGTGGCGCGCGCCCGCGACATGGCGACGCTGCTCGCGGACCGTCTCGCCCCCGCGAACGTCCAGTACCGGATGCTTGCCGAAGAAGATCATGCGTCGATCATATCCGCCGCCATCCCGCGCGCACTGCGGCTTGCGTCGGCGGCCGGGCGCTAGGGTCAGGACCCATTAATTTGCGGTTCGAGGTTTGAAGCGATTTCGTTCAGGGCGAGGAGGCAAGGCGTAGGAATATGTCGATATTTCAAGACTTGCCGACGAAGCCATGGACGAAATCGGTCAAATCCCGCAGGGACGCCGAAATGGCTTCGATCTCAGGCCCGCGCGGCCTTGCGGGTAGCGATGCTACCCGCTGCATCCGCCCGAACCCGATATCTTCGCCATTTCGACGCCTCGAACCGCAAATTAATGGGTCCTGACCCTAAGGAACGGAGAACCGACATGCTGCTGCGCGACACGCCCAACCATTATGGATCGGTGACACGGCTGCTGCATTGGACGATGGCGCTGCTGCTGTTCTGGCAGCTCGGCGGCATGATCATGAAGAGCGTGCTCGGCCGCGTCCCGCTGATGAAATTCTGGGTCGGCACGCACGCATCGATCGGCGCCCTCATCCTCGCGCTCGTCGTCGTCCGCGCGCTTTGGGCGCTTCGCAACCGGCGGCGGCGCCCCACCTATTCATCGAATGCGATCGGCCAGGTCGCGCGCATCGGCCACATCCTCCTCTATCTGCTGATGATCGTCGTGCCCGCGCTCGCGCTGTTCCGCATGGCGGGAAGCGGCAAGGGGGTGACGCTGTTCGGCCTCGAGTTCGCAGCACCGACGGGGCAGGAGATCGCGTGGATGACCGCCCCGGCCAATGCGGTGCACGGCTTGCTGGCCTGGACGCTGCTTGCGCTGATCGCAGGGCACGTCGCGATGGTTCTGGTGCATCGCTTCGGGTGGCGGGACGACACGCTCTCCCGCATGATCGGCCGCCGCGTGGACGCCGCAGCGCCGCTGCAATCGAGTACGGACTAGCTCGCGGGGTCGTACATGAATTCGCGAAGCTCCTGCGCGCATCGACAGGCCGCCGCGATCTTCCTCGCCCACTCGACCGCATCCTCGCGGGACGGCAGTTCCAGCACCGTGAAGCCGCCCGTGAGCCCGCTGCCGGGATAGATTTCGGCCGACACCGATCCGTCGGCGGAGACCAGTACGGGCGCAACCTGCTCCGCTATCCCTCCGCCGAACACATAGACGCCGGCGGCCCTGGCTTCCTCGATCACCGCGTGCGCGTCGGCGGACACGATCGGGAACTCCGCGTCGGTGAGGACCAGGGCGTCGCTCGGAAAGGAGATGAGATATTTGGTCATCGCTTGAAGATGCATCGTGGGGGCCGCGACGACAAGGGGCCCGGGGAGCGCGCGGACGGGAAACGAATGATCGGTGTAGACGCCGCCGCTTTTTTTCATCATCCTGTCTCCCGTCGCAACCTTTCGCCACGCGCCGACGAAGAGGAGAGCGGAAGAGAGTCCGGACGAGGCGCGCGCCCACCGTTCGAGTTGGAGAAGCCAGATGAAAATCCGGAACAAGATCGCGACGTCGTTCGGCCTCGGCCTGTTGCTGGCCGTCCTCCCCGTACAGGGCATCGCGGCCCTCCAGCAGGGCGCGAAGGCGCCCGACTTCACGCTGAACGCCGCGCAGGGCGGCAAATCCTTCAGCCTGACGCTGAAACAGACGCTGCGGAACGGGCCGGTCGTGCTCTATTTCTTCCCCGCCGCCTTCACCCCCGGCTGCACGATGGAGGCCCATCTGTTCGCGGAGGCAAACAGCCAGTTCAACCAGCTGGGCGCCCGCGTCATCGGCGTGACCGCAGGCAACATCGACCGCGTGGCGGAATTCTCCAAGTCGGAATGCCGCGACAAGTTCGCCGTCGCGGCCGATCCGGGCGCCAAGGTCGCGGTCAAATACGACACCGCCATGCCGGGCCCCAACCAGACGCTCATCTCCAACCGGACGTCGTTCGTCATCGCACCCGACGGAACCATCCTGCTGAGCTACACCGACCGCAACCCGCAGGCGCATATCGAGAAGACGCTGGCTGCGGTCCGCGCATGGAACGCCAAGCGCGGCTGACCGCCGAACTTAAGCCGTGAGAACCGCGGTTTCTCAGGCGATATGGAGGGAGGCCGACAGCTTCGCCAGGTCGATGTTGCGAATGTCGTATGAAAGATCGAGGACCTCGCGAACGCGTGCTGCGCCGATCAAGGGTGTCGCCAATACGGAAAATTTCCGGTCCAGCCTGTCGTCGAGATCATTCGGTCCGATATCCGCTTCGGACACGTCCCAAACCGCCTCGAGCATCGTATCATCGCCGAGCCTGATGGTCGTCCTCGCGCCGAATATGCTGTCGAGATCGCCCACCACGCCGATTTTGCCGCGCAGGCGTCCGAGCGCCTCGTCGCCGGCGAGCATGTCGTTGAAAACGCCGATATCCGCCGTGTCATAACCGCCGAGCGTCAACGCAACGACCTGCCGCAGGCTGAATTTGGATTCGAGGCCGGTCGCCGGATTTTCGATATTGCAGACCTTGAGATGGCCGGCCGGAACCCGAAGTACGACGCTCTCCAAAGCGTCCGGGACCAGCCCCCGTTCGGTCACCAACTGCCGGACCGCCTCGATGCTCGAATGCGTCAGGTAGCAGGAGGCGTGATATTTGAAGAGCAGGTGGTCGAGGCTCTCCCCGAATCGCGGCGCCCGCCAGTCGGCCGGAACCGGCTGGTGCGCCTGAGTGGCGAGAAAGCCCTGATCGGTTTCCAGACTTTCGCGATTTGCGGTCATTCCGCGCGCGGCAAGCCGGGCGGCAATGACGCCGGCCGACGCCGCACGACCCGCGTGAAAGGGCTTGGCCATGGTCCCGAACATCGATTTCAGCCCCGCCGCCTGCGTCGCCGCCAGCCCGATCGCGTTTTCGGTTTCTTCCGGCGCGAGGCCCATCAGCACGGCGGATGCCGCCATCGCCCCGAACGCGCCGATCGTCGCCGTCGAATGGAAGCCATGGTCGTAATGGCCCGGCATGGCGAGCGTCCCGACGAAACGCGCGGCGTCATAACCGGCGATGATCGCGCGGGCGAGTTCCTCGCCCCGCGCGTCCACCGTCTCCGCCACCGCCAGCGCGGCCGGAACCACGACTGTCGCCGGATGCCCGATGAACTGCTGAACATCGTCATAATCGAGAGCATGGCCGGTGGTGCCGTTGACCAGCGCCGCATCGGCGGCTGCCGCCCGGCCGCCGCCCAGCACCGACGCCGCGCCTTCGGCGGATGCAAACTCGGCGCGGAGGATTTTCGCGACCGGCTCGGTCGTTCCCGCCAGCGCGACGCCCAGCCAATCGATCAGGATGCGGCGGACGGCGGCATATTGCTCGCCCGTCGGACGCGCGTTCCCCGACCCCGCGATCGACCGCGCGAGTAAGCCAGTGAACGGCTGCGCGCCTGCCATCCGGCTTTCCGCGCTCATATGCGGATCGTCACGCATTTGAGCTGGGTATAATGGGTCAGCGCCTCGATCCCCTTCTCTCGCCCATAGCCGCTGTTCTTGTATCCGCCGAAGGGCGTCTCGATCCCACCAGCCATATATTCGTTGACGAAGACCTGGCCCGCCTCCAGCGCCGCGGCCATGCGGAGCGCGCGGCCGATGTCGCGGGTCCAGACGCCCGCGCCGAGCCCGAAATCGCTGTCGTTGGCGATCGCGACCGCCTGATCCTCGTCCTCGAACGTCAGCACGGTCAGGATGGGGGCGAATGCCTCCTCGCGCGCGATCCGCATATCAGGCGTCACGCCCGCATAGACCGCCGGTGCCGGGAAGAGCCCCTTGCCCACCCCCGGTTCCGGTGGCTCGCGCGTCAGCCGCACCGCGCCCTCGGCCTTCGCCAGATCGTGGAACCGGCGCACGCGCTCGAACTGCGCGGCCGTGGTCGTCGCGCCGAAGACCGCGCCGTCCTGATCGCCATATCTGAGCGCATCGACCGCGGGGACGAGCCGGTCGAGAAAGGCATCATATATCGACGACTGGAGCAGCAGCCGCGTTCCCGCGACGCAGACCTGTCCCGCATTCATCGTGAAGGCGCGCACCGCGCCCGCCACCGCCGCGTCGAGGTCGGCGTCCGCGAAGACGATGTTCGGCGACTTGCCGCCCAGTTCCAGCGTCAGCGGGATGATCCGTTCCGCGGCGACGCGGCCGATCTCGCGCCCGGCCCGCACGCTGCCCGTGAACATGACCTTGCGAATGCGCTCGTGCGCGACCAGCGGTTCGCCCACCTCGCGCCCCGTGCCCAGCACGACGTTGACGACGCCGGGCGGCAGGCCGCATTCCTCGACCGCGAGGCGCGCGACCTCGACCAGCGTCGACGGCGTTTCCTCCGACGGCTTGGCCACCACCGTATTGCCGACCGCCAGCGCCGGCGCGATCGCGCGCGCCGCCTGATTCAGCGGCGCGTTCCACGGCAGGATCGTCGCGACGACGCCAAAGGGCTCGCGGCGCGTGTAGCTGTGATAGGGCGCACCAATATTGATGACCTCGCCGTAGAAGATGTTCGCGAGGCCGCCGTAATATTCGAAATACTGGGCCGACATCTCGATCTCGCCGGCCGCCTGCGCCATGATCTTGCCGGTTTCGCGCGCCTCCATCTCCGCCAGTCGCGCGGCATGGGCGCGGATCGCGCGGCCGATGTCGACGAGGATACGGCCGCGCTCCATCGGCCGCATGTCGCGCCACGCCGGAAAGGCGGCGCGCGCCGACTGGACCGCCCGGTCGACGATCTCCGCGCCGCCGAGCGCGACACGCCCGATCACTTCGCCCGTCGCCGGCGCCAGATTGTCGAGATAGCGCGCGCCCGGTTCGACGACCTCGCGGCCGTCAATGAAATGGTGGCAATCCATCGTGCGATCCTTTCCCTTCGCATGACCCTATCGCTTTCGGCGGCGGCGCAAAACGGCCCGCGCGCTTCATCGCATATGCAATGGATCGTCCGGACGCATTCGGGCACGGACCTTTCTCCGCTATCCTCGCGCGACCGGGTCCGGACGGGCCCTATTCGATCGGGTGAGGGATGAACCAATGCAAAGCTGGACAATCGGCAAGGTCAGGATCAGTCAGGTCATCGAACAGATCGTACCCGAAGGCATACCGGGCCTGATGCCCGATGCGACGCCGGAGGCGCTGCTGGCGATCCCATGGCTCTACCCCGAATTCATCACCGAAAAGGGCGAGCCGAGCCTCAGCCTGCACGCCTTCATCCTCGACACACCCACGAAGCGGATCATGGTCGACACCTGCATCGGCAACGGCAAGGACCTGAAGATCGCGCCGATCTGGGATCAGATGCAGACCGATTTCCTGGAAAAGATGAAGGCCGCGGGGTTCCCGCCGGAATCGATCGACATCGTCGTCTGCACCCACCTGCACCTCGACCATGTCGGCTGGAACACGATCCGGGTCGACGGGCGCTGGGTGCCGACTTTCCCCAACGCGCGCTATCTGTTCGGGCGGGTCGAATATGATTTCATGCAGGCGACCCACCACAGTCCCGACGTCGACGAAGCCTGGCGCGAATGCAACGCCTCGGTCGAGCGGGAGTCGGTCCAGCCGGTTATCGACGCCGGTCTCGTCGATCTGGTCGAGGTCGATCACCGGATCACCGACGAAGTGTTTCTGACGCCGACCATCGGCCATACGCCGGGCCACGTCTCGATCGTCGTCCGCTCCGAAGACGAAAGCGCGATCATCACCGGCGACTGCGTTCATCATCCCTGCCAACTCGCGCATCCCGACTGGGGCACCAACGTCGATGCCGACCCCGAAATGAGCAAAAGAACGCGCTGGAAGCTGTTCACCGACGCGACCGAGGATGGCTGCCTCGTCCTCGGCACGCATTGGACGGGCGCGGGCGGCGGCACGGTCGTGCGCGACGGAGGTGCGTTCCGGCTGGAGTTCGAGCCGACCGTCCGGCTGCCCTGACGCCCTATCGCTTCGGCGCCCCGCGCGGCCGTCGCCTTCGGTTCCACCGATGGCGACGGCCTTTTTCTTGACCCCCGGATGAAAAAAACGGGCGCAGCCACGCATGCGGCTGCGCCCGATCAGGCTGAGAGAAGGCGATAGGCGTCAGAAGTTGAAGCGCACCATCGCCCCCCAGGTGCGCGGATCGGCAGGCGCGAAGAAATCGAGCCCGAAGAAGGTCCTGAGGTCGAGACCGTAGAGATAATAATGCTTCTGGAACAGGTTCTTGACATAGAGACCGGCGGTGATCCGGTCGTTGCTCCACAGCAGTTGGGCATCGACCTTCGCATAGCCGTCCTGGTGCAGACGCTCGTTGCCGATCGGGTCGCCAGGGAAGGATTCGCGGTCGTTGAACGGCGAGTACCACTGATGTCCGGTATAGGAGACACGCGGCAGGAATTTGAGGTCGCCGTCGCCGATCCGCGCCATCGTCCAGTCGATGCCGGCCTGGGCGGTCACGTGCGGCGCGAACGGCAGCTCATTACCCGCCAGATCGACGCCGACCGTCCCGCTCGCGACATCGCGGCCGAGCACGAGCTGATCGTATTTGCTGTGCAGTAATCCCAGCGACGCGTTGAACGACAGCGCGGGCGACACGCGGCCGTTGAGCTCCAGTTCCCCGCCATAGACGGTCGCCGAACCGGCATTGCGGAGGAAGCCCGTGAAGTTGATGACCTCGTTGGTCTGCTGGTTCTTGTAATCATAATAGAAAGCCGCGAGCGAATAGCTGATCGCGCCGTCGAACAGCCGTCCCTTGCTGCCCACTTCATAGGCGTTGACCGTCTCCGGCTTGATATAGTCGAGCTGTGCGACGCTGGCGTAGGCGCCGCCGTTGAACGTCCCTCCGCGATAGCCGCGATTGTAGCTGGCATAGAGGATCGCCCCGCTGTCGAACTCGTAATTGAGCGCGAGGCGGCCGGTCAGCGCGCCGTCCTTGCCATATTGGGTCGGCACCGGCTGACCGTAATTTGCCGGGTCGGTGACGGTATAGACGATCGGCTCATAGTCATAGTCGCCGAAATAGGAGAGCGCATTGCGCAGCTTCGACTTGTCCCATGTATAGCGCAGCCCCGCCGTCAGCGTGAGCTGGTCGGTCAGCTTGTAGTCGGCCTGCGCGAAGATCGCAGTCGAACGGCGATCCTGGGTATAGCGCTGGTTGATCGAGAAGCCGCCCGTCGCACCCGTCACATCGGGCGGCGCACCGAGGTCGCGCAGGAAGAAATAGAGGCCGAGATTGTTGTTGGTCCGCGTCGTATCGGTCCCGTAATAGGCACCAAGCACCAGATCGAGGCGATCCGTCGACAGGTTCGCCCGCAATTCCTGATTGAACTGGTGGGTCTTCGACGACGGCGTATAATCGAGCAGGCTGAGCGGCTGCGCGTCGGCATCATTGTCGACGAGGAAATAGCCGCCATCGTAGCTGGTCAGCGAGTGAAGCGTGAGACTGTCGCTCGCCTCGTAGGAAATCTTGCCGAGGAAGCCATAGCTGTTGGTCCGGCGCTTGCCGGCATAGCCATATTCGACCTCGTAGAAACCCAGCCCGTCGCGCGTATAGCCGGTGATCGGATTGGCTCCCGACGGCGTCGCGCCGACCGAATGGAGCGCGCCCTGGGTCAGCTTGTCCTTTGATCCATAGGCCTTCAGCAACACGTCGAGTTCGGGCACCGGCTTCCAGCGGAGCTGGACGCGGCCCGAATAGCTCGTTCCGCCGTTCGGACTGGGTTTGCCGGGAATCAGATTCCTGAATGTCGGGTCGTTGCGATCGTAGTTGGCGGCGATGCGGATGCCGAGCTGGTCTTCGACCAGCGTCGTTTCCAGCGCGGCCTGTCCATGGAGGGTGTCATAATTGCCATAGCTCGCCTCGACATAGCCGCTGCTGCCCGACAGGTCCGGCTTGCGCGTGATCATGTTGATCGCGCCGCCCGTGGTGTTGCGGCCGAACAGCGTCCCCTGGGGACCGCGAAGCACCTCGATGCGTTCGAGATCGTAGAGCTGGGCGCCCTGGCTGGTACGTGACGCGATATAGGCATCGTCGATATAGACGCCGATCGGCGATGCCTGATTGGCGGAATATTCGTTGCCGACGCCGATACCGCGCAGCGAGAAATTGGGCTGCGTCTTGCCGTAGGCGCTGTTGATCTGGAGGTTCGGAACGACCGTCGCAAGCTGGCTGCTGTCGCTGACCCCCGCGTTGGCGAGCGCGGCGCCCGTTACCGCGGTAATCGCGATCGGGACCGAGAGCATCGATTGCTCGCGGCGCTGCGCGGTGACGACGATGTCGTCACTCGAGGTCGCACGAGCGACTTCGCTCTCGTCCGAAGACGTCTGGGCATGGGCAGGTGCCGCCATGATGAGCCCCAGTGCGGCCGATTGAAGCATTATGCTTTTGGTAAGCATCGCAAAACTCCCTCCCAAATCTCATGCTTCGCGCATGGAATATCTTGTGAATGATGGAACTTCATTTTCAGAAATTCAGAGAAACGGAGCCTGAAAAGGCGAAACAACTCCTCCTCCCGCAGCGCAGGATTATTTGGAAAACAGGATGAAGAGGTTGAAAATCAGTAGGAGTCGGCAGCCCTTTTCCAACCTTCTCCACTACGAAAGCACAATCGCCTCCGATGTGCGAGTATTCGGTGCCATCCGACGCGAACTCATCACAGACGTGATGAGATGGCGCTCTCAATCGACCGATTCATCGCGTCGGCGTGCTATCGCGGCCGCTGTAGCCTGCACACGTCGCGCATCGTCGAGGTGAAGCCGTTCGACCATCTGCCCGTCGATCTGCACCACCCCCTTCCCCGCATGGTCGGGCGCATCGAAAGCGGTGATGATGCGCTCCGCCCATCGCACCTCGTCGGGGGTCGGCGAATAGACGGCATTGCACGGATCGACCTGTCGCGGATGGATGATGGTCTTGCCGTCGAAGCCCAATACCAGACCCTGCCGACACTCCGCCTCGAAGCGGTCGATATCCTGAAAATCGTTGCAGACTCCGTCGAGTACGATCAGCCCATGCGCGCGCGCCGCGATGACGGCGGAGGTCAGGATCGGCAGGAAAGCGAGCCGGTCAGGCGTGAGCGCCGCGCGCATTTCCTTCGCAAGATCGTTGGTGCCCAGAACCATTGCCGCAAGGCGCGAGCCCTCCGCGGCGGCCGCGATGGCAGGCAATGCAACAACGGCCGCGCAAGTCTCGATCATCGCCCACAGCGACAGTCCCGCCGGCGCATCGCGGAGCAGTTCCCCACAGCGCGCGATGTCGGCGGCGCTGCCAACCTTGGACACCAACACGCCGTCCGCGCCCGAGCGCGCAGCCGCGACCAGATCGTCGCGCCACCAGGGCGTGTCGAGTCCGTTGGCGCGGATGATCAGCTCGCGGTCCCCGAAACCGCCCTCCTGCGCCGCCGCCACGGCGGCGTTACGCGCTTCTTCCTTTCGCTCCGGCGCGACCGCGTCTTCCAGATCGAGGATGACGATATCGACCGGCAGTGTCCGCGCCTTGGCAACGGCCCTGGCATTGATCGCGGGCAGGTAGAGCGCGGTGCGGCGCGGCTTGAAAGGCAATCGCATGAAAGCGTCTCCGAACGGAAGTCAGCCGGCGTCGGCCAGAATCAGGTCAGCGGCGCGTTCGGCGATCATGATCGTCGGGGCGTTGGTGTTGCCGCTGACGACATAGGGCATGATCGACGCATCGATGACGCGCACGCCCGGTATGCCATGGACGCGAAGCCGGGGATCGACGACCGCGTCGGGGCCGGTCCCCATCTTGCAGGTACCGACAGGATGCATCACGCTTTGCGCATATTCGCGGACGTAGGACAGGATTTCGTCGTCGCTCTGGAGCTGTTCGCCCGGCCCGCATTCGCGCACGACCGCATCGCCGAACGCGCCGGTAGAGGCGATGCGGCGCATCCATCGGATGCCCCGCAGCAGGGTGGCGCGATCATATTCCTCGGTCAGATAGTTGAAGCGCAGCACCGGCGCCTGCCGCGGATCCTGCGGATTGAGAGTCAGCGTTCCGCGCGATTCGGGACGAAGCAGGATCGCCACCGCCTGTACCCCCGGATAGCTGTGCATCTTGAGTTGGCCTCTCGCGTTGAAATCGAAGCTCCAGGCGCGGAAGCTGATCTGGATGTCGGGCGCCGCCGCTTCGGGATCGGTGCGGATGAATGCCGCCGCCTGCGACGTTCCGAGCGACAGCGGTCCCGACCTCGTCAGCAGGTAGCGCACGCCGTTGAGATATTTGCGCACCCCCGACAGGGTCTTGTTGAGCGACATGCCCTCGCGCGTCTCGTAGTTGACCGGGGCGCTGATATGGTCCTGAAGATTGCGGCCGACGCCCGGCAGATCGTGGACGACCGCGATGCCGTTTTCGGCGAGATGCGCCGCCGGGCCGATCCCCGACAGCATCAGAAGCTGGGGCGAATTGATCGATCCGCCGCTCAGCAACGTCTCGCGCGCATAGGCGCGGTGCTCCTGACCACCCCGGACATAGCAAACGCCCCGCACCCGCCCGTCCTCGATGATCAGGCGGCTGACCGGCGCACGATCGAGCAGTTCGAGGTTGGGACGGCGCCGCGCCGGCCGGAGGAAGGAGTGGGCCGTCGAATTGCGCCGCCCCTCGCTGATCGTGAACTGATAGAGCTGGGCGCCCTCCTGCTGCGCGCCGTTGAAATCCTCCGTCGGCGGCAGCCCGGCCGCGCGGCCGGAATCGACGAAGGCGTCGACCACCGGGATGTCATAGGAAGCACGCGCGACGCGCATCGGCCCCGTCGATCCGTGATACTGGTCGACGAAATCGAGATTGGTTTCGGCGCGCCGGAAATAGGGCAGAACGTCGGCGGCCGACCATCCCGCATTGCCCTCCGCCGCCCACCGGTCGTAATCGAACCGATTGCCGCGGATATAGACCATGCCGTTGATCGCGCTCGATCCCCCCATCAGCATGCCGCGCGGGTGATAGACGCGCCGGCCGTCCAGCGTCGGCTCCTCTTCCGAATGATACATCCAGTTGAGCCTGGGATCGGTGTAGAGGAACGGAACTCCCGCCGGGGTGCGGACCCAGAAGCTTTCCTTGTCCGGCCCCGCCTCCAGCAACAGCACCCGGTGCTTTCCGCTCTCGCTCAGCCGATTGGCGAGCACGCAGCCGGCCGAGCCGGCGCCGACGATGATATAGTCATAGTGCTGCATGATCCGTCCGCCGGACCTGTCCGGCGCCTCCCGTCATTTCGTTCGCCGGCCATGATCATCGCCGCGGGGTCCCGCGCAAGCCGGGCACCCATCTCATTACATCTGCGATGGAATGGCGCCCCGCCGCCCGCCGCTCAGCGTCCCAGCAGATGGTCGGAAATGATCCGCAGCTGGATTTCCGACGTGCCCTCGAAAATCTTGGTCAGCCGCGCGTCGCGCCAATAGCGCTCGACGGCATAATGGGTGGTATAGCCGGCGCCGCCCAATATCTGCAGCGCGTCGCTGGTGACGCGCTCTGCCATTTCGGAGGCGAGATATTTGACCATCGACGCCTCGGCATCGCAGCGCCGCCCCGTGTCGATCTGATCGCAGACATGATACATGAGCTGGCGGCATGCCTCGATCTCGGTCGCCATCCGCGCCAGCTTGAACCTTATGTCCTGAAATTCGGCGATGGGTCGGCCGAACTGCTGTCGCTCCTTGGCGTAAGCGAGCGCATCCTCCAGCGCGCCGCGCGCGAGACCGATCGAGCGCGCCGCGGTGTGCGCCCGCGCGCGTTCGAGGCCGTGCGCGATCATGTAGAAGGCCTTGCCTTCCTCGCCCAGCAATGCCGAAGCGGGAACGCGCACGCCGTCGAACGCCAGTTCCCATGTCTTCCAGCCGAAATAACCGATCTTCGGGATCGGCGACCCCTGCACGCCCGCGGGCAATTCGCCGCGCGGCTTTTCGAGAACGAAGGCCGACAGCCCCGCATGGCGGCGCTTCGGGTCGGGATCGGTTCCGGTGCGCGCGATGACGGTGACGAAGTCGGCTCCATCGGCGAAGGTGCACCAATATTTGTTGCCGGTGATGATATAATCGTCGCCGTCGCGGACCGCGCGCGTGCTGATGTTGGCGACATCGCTGCCGGCGTTCGGTTCCGACATGGCGAAGGCACCGAGATATTCGCCGCGCGCGACGCGTGGCAGCACGTCGGCGCGCCATTCCTCGCTCATGCTTTCCATGCCGATCATGCTGTTGCCGCGCGCGATCAGGCTCCCGACGCTCATCCACGCGCGCGCCAGTTCCTCGGCGACAAGGCAATATTCGAACGCGCCCAATCCCAGGCCGCCGTATTTTTCCGGTACGACGATGCCGAAATAGCCAAGCTCGCCCATCTTGCGGATCAGATCGTCGGGGATGATCCCCTGGACGGGATCGAGCCGGTTCGCGATCGGCAGCACTTCGTTCATCGCGAAATCGCGCGCGCTTTCCTGAATCATCAGGCGTTCTTCGGTCATCCACCCCATTGCCAAGCTCCCGATCTCATGTCGTGCGGCGCTGCACCGGCGCCCTCGCTTCCCGTCTATGCGGATCGGCGTCCGGGCGCCACGCGGCCACCCGCTTCATCGCATGTGTAATGGAAGGGTGCACGCAGCAGGTGCGAACTCGACAGCGAGGACAAAGCGCGCAAGACAAGGGGCATCGGACAGGACGGGCGCGAACCGCCGTCGCAGGGAGAGTGTAGCCATGCCTTCGACCGAGATATTGGACGCCTTGAACGCGGACCCGTCGGTCCAGCGAAGATTGCGATTCGCAAACTGCGTCTTGCGCATCGAGACCGGCGACCGGCGTTGGCTGCTGGCGCTGCGCGACGGAAAGGTCGCATCGGCGGCGGCCGACGAGACCGCCGACGTCACGATCCGGATCGCGCCGGAGGCCTGGGCCGCTTTCCAGCAACCCGTGCCGCCGCCGGGATGCCACGACATCTATGCGATGGCAGAAACGGGCCGCGCCGACGTGACGGGCGACTTCCTGACGCTGTTTCGCTATTCTTATGTCCTCAAGGACATTCTCCAGCAACTCGCAACCGGAAGGATGTTCGGATGACCACCGTCGCACCCTGTTTCGAACCGGCCGTCGGCCGCTACATCACCATCGACGTCGAGGGGCGCCGCAACCGCGTCTATGTCGAGCAGGCCGGCGAAGGCATTCCGCTGCTCTGCCTGCACACCGCCGGTGCCGACAGTCGCCAGTATCGCGCGCTGATGAACGACGAACGGCTGCTGTCCCAATATCGGGTGATCGCCTTCGACCTGCCCTATCACGGCAAGTCGTCGCCGCCCGAAGGGTGGGAACGCGACGATTATCTGCTGACCAGCGACCGCTATGTCGCGACGGTGATGAAGGTGATCGAGGCGCTCGGCATCGACCGCCCCATCGTCATGGGCTGCTCGATCGGCGGCCGCGCCGTCCTGCACCTCGCGCTGCGCCACGGTCCGAAGTTCCGGGCGGCGATCGGTCTGCAATCGGGGCTTCACGCCGAAAGCGTCTTCAACGCCCAATATAGCGACGAAGCGATCATGAACCGCCCCGAAGCGCACGGCGGCGAGATGTGCTCGATGCTGATCTCCGGCCTGATCGGGCCGGAAGCGCCGCACAAGGACCGGTGGGAGACGATCTGGCATTATATGCAGGGCGGTCCCGGCGTCTTTGCCGGCGATCTCTATTATTATTTCGATGACGGCGACCTTCGCAACGGACTGGTCGCCAATATCGACACCGCCGTCTGCCCGCTCTACCTGCTCAGCGGCGAATATGATTATTCGGCGCCGCCCGAAGCGGCGGAAGAGGTGGCGCGGCACGTCGCGGGCGCAAAGTACAGCCTGATGCCGGGTCTCGGCCATTTCCCGATGAGCGAAGACCCCGAGCGCTTCCTCGGCTATCTTCGTCCCGTGCTCGATGAAATCCGTGCCCGGGAAAGCGGCGTCGCGGCTTGAGATCGGGACAGGATCGTCTTCGAACATGAGGCCGGGGAGGTCCGCACGGGCGACGCCCGGCGGCGATACGATCTAGGGTCAGGGCCCAAGGATCGTGTCGCGCGAACTCGGCTCCTGCTGCGGCAGCGTGATGATCTTCAGCCGTTCGCTGGCATGGCGCAGCGCCTCGACGATCATGTCGTGTTTCGCCTCGATCCGCTCGACGGGAATGCCGACGCCCAGCGCCATCGGCATGAAGCCGCGCGGTGCGGGCACCGTCACGGCGATCGCCCCGAATTCCGGCGTGACGTCGCCGCGGGTCTGTGTGAAACCCTGCCGCCGGATCTGCTCGATGATCGCCATGAATTCGCTGACGCCGATCCGCAGCCGATCCTCGGTCGCCTCGGCGTTGCAGCGGTGCACCCAGCGCTGGATTTCGCCGTCGCTTTTCAGCGACAGCAGCATTCGTCCGACCGACGAGGCCGTGAGCAGTTTGTGCTGCCCCGCTTCCACGCGCATCCCGCGCGGCTTCTTGAGCAGGATGGTCGCGATATATTGGGCATAGGGTCCGTTCTGGAGACCCAGAAAGACGGTTTCCTGCACTTCGCGCTGAAGGTCCGACAGGATCGCGGTCAGCGATCCCGCCTGGTCGAATTCGCGGTTGATCCAGCTACCGAGCAGCGCGACGCGGATCGTCGGCGCATAGGTGCGCCGGTGCGCGTCATAGGTGATGTAGCCCAGGTCGCGCAGATTGGCGAGCAGCATGCTGGTGCTCGCCTGCGGGATCGCGAGTTCGGCCGAAATGCGCCCCACGGTCAGCGGCTGCTGTCGGCGCGAAAACAGCTCGAACAGCGCGAGCGTCCGTTCCGCCGACTTCACCGACCGTGACATGTTCCTATCCTACATCCCTATGAGCTCGGCCTTGCGCAGCGTATTGCGCGTCAGGCGCAGCACCGCAACGTCGATCATCACGCCATCGACCTGCACCGCGCCCAACCCCGCGCTTTCAGCCTCGCGATAGGCCTGCTCGATCCGGCGCGCCCGATCGACTTCCTCCCGCGAGGGGCTGAACACGTCGAGAGCGGGCTGGATCTGCGACGGATGGATTGCCCATTTGCCGACCATGCCGAGCGCCTTGGCGCGTTCCGCTTCCTGCCGATAGGCCGCGTCGTCCTTGAAATTGGCGAACGGCCCGTCGACCGCATCGATACCCGCGGCGCGCGCGGCCATGGTGATGCGAAAACGGGCATAGTGGAAGATGTCGCCCGGATAACCGTCGGTCGATCCGATATTCTTCGTCTCGATTCCCTGCGATCCCGAATAATCGCCCATGCCGAAGATCAGCGCCTCCATCCGATCCGAACAGCGGGCGATCTCCTCGACATTCTGAAGCGCCTCGACCTCTTCGATCAGAACCTCGATGCCGATCCGCCTGTCCAGCGACAGTTTCTGTTCGAGCTGGCCGAGCATGCGATCGAGGAAGATCACGTCCGCGGCGCAATAGGGCTTGGTCAGCATGATCGTATCGACATTGGCGCCGGCGCCCTCGACGATCTCGATGATGTCGCCGTGGCACCATTGGGTGGTCACGTCGTTGATGCGGACGCAGCGGGTCTTGCCACCCCAGTCGAGCGTGTTCAGCGCGTGGACGATCTTCTGCCGCGCCTCGACCTTGGCGGATGGCGCAACGGCGTCCTCCAGGTCGCAAAAGACGTGGTCCGCAGCCGAGGCGGCCGCCTTCGCCAGCATCTTTTCGCTGCTTCCCGGAACGGAGAGCTGGGAACGGCGGGCACGCGCGGGCCGTTGGGTCATTCGGAATTCCTTTCGTTGGTATCAAAGCCGGAGGCCTCTCGGCGAGCGATCAGCCCTTCGATCTCGTCTTCGGTCAGGCCCGCCTCGATCAGACGGACGCGGGTATGTTCGCCAAGAAAGGGCGCGCGCCGGCGCACCCCACCGGGCGTTACGGTCATCTTGACGGGCACGCCCGCCACGGTGGCGTCGGGCTGCCCCGGCTCGTCCACCGTCACGATCATTTCGCGCGCGGCGAAATGCGGATCTTCGGCGATCTCGGCGATGTTCATCACCGGGCCGAAAGGCATGCGTCCGCCGAGCCGGGCGACCAGTTCCGCCTTGGTGAAGCGCCGGGTGATGTCGCTGAGGATCGCAATCAGGCGCAAACGGTTGGCCGAGCGCGCGTCCTGCCGCGCGAAATCGGGATCGGTCGCGAGTTGCGGCGCGTCGATGGCATCGCACAGCGAGGCGAAGAAACTGTCGATATGGGCCGCCAGCGTGACGAACCCATCCGACGCGGGATACATGCCGAAAGGACAGAGGAAGGGATGATGATTGCCCTCCGGCCCCGGCAGGACACCGTCGAACGATCGCTGCCACACGCTGCGCTCGCACACCGCGAGCACGGCGTCGGTCATCGCGACGTCGACGATCTGCCCCTCGCCGGTCCGCCGTGCATGGTGGATTGCCGCCAGCACGCCGAAGCCCAGCATCATGCCTGGTATGATGTCGCCCACCCCCGGCCCGACCTTCGTCGGCGTCGCGGCATCGGGCCCGGTGATCGCCATGATGCCGCCCATCGCCTGCGCGACGACGTCGAACGCCGGCCAATCCTGATAGGGGGAAGCCCCGGTACGCGGGTCGCCGAAACCGCGCAGGCATCCATAGACGAGCCGCGGGTTGATCGCGCGCAGCACGTCCCAGCCCAGACCCAGCCGGTCCATGACACCCGGGCGGAAGTTCTCGACCACGGCGTCGGCGTCGCGGACCAGCGCCTTCAGCGCCCGCACGCCGCCCTGAGTCTTGAGATCGAGGACGACGCTGTCCTTGTTGCGCCCGATGCTCTGGAAATATCCCGAAAGCTTCCTTTCGCCTGCGGCTTGCGCCCTTCCGGCCGCGGCGCGGCTCATGTCGCCTTCGGGGCTCTCGACCTTGATGACCTCTGCACCCTGATCGGCGAGCATCATCGTCCCATAGGGCCCGGCCAGCATCTGCGTCAGGTCGATGATCCGGATGTCGGACAGCGCTCCGAAACGCGGCGCGCTCACCGGTCGCCCCAATGGCTCTTGCGCTTCAGCAGCACCGTGCGCTCGACCTCGGCGACCAGTTCGTCATGCTGGTTGTAGCCGTAGTGCCTGAAGACGACGATGCCCGCATCCTCCTGATCGGCGTCGCGCTTTTCGAGCACCTCCGAACAGGCATAGAGCGTATCGCCGTGCGTGACCGACTTCGTCAGCCGGATATTGTCGAGCCGCAGTTCCGCCAGCGCATTCTCGCAGCAATCCTGCGACGCGAGACCCAGCACCATCGAGAAGTTGACACCGCCATAGGACAATATCTTCCGGAACGGCGAATTCGCCATATGATGCTCGTTGAAATGCCCCTGCGCCGTATTCATCACCATGTTGGTGATAAGGACGTTTTCGAGCGGGGTGATCGTCTTGCCGCGCTGGTGCCGGATCGCGTCGCCGACCGCAAAATCCTCGAAATAGTTGGCTGTGCCCGTCAGGCTCGACAGCTTGTCCATCACTCCGCTCCTTCGGGAAAGCGCCGCGCGACCAGGTTCGAGCGCCGGAAGGACACGATCCGTTCGCCCGCGTCGTCGACGCCCTCCGTCTTCCAGGTCACGATGCCGTTCGCCGGATTGCTGGCGGACAGGCGCGCCTCGATCGTCTCGCTGCGCGCGCGCAGGGTAATGCCGGGATAGACCGGGCGATGATAGTCGAGGTCGAACACGCCCAGGAAGGGCCCGCCGATCTCGCTGCAATCCTCGACCGTCAGGCCGAGCACGACGTTGAACACCAGCTGCGGATTGACCACGATGTCGGGATGTCCATGAGCGACCGCATAGCTGCGATTGAAGTAAAGCGGATTGAAGGACAGGGTCAGGGTAGAGAAGAGCATGGTATCGCTCTCCAATATCGTCCGCCCCCAATGATGATCGAATCTTTGCCCCTCGTGGAAATCCTCGAACAGCCGCCCCTTTGCCCAAAGCTCCGCTCGCGCTCGCACGTCGTTCGACACGACTTCCTTCTCCTGCTGCCGCCGCACGCTTTGCGATGCGATGTTCGCGGGAAGGCGGCAAGGTGGCAAAGCGCGTTGCGGCCTTGTCATTACAGATGCGATGAGATCGCCGCATGGCGGCGCATGGACGGATCGGAATCCATCGCCGAAACCGTAGGCAGGCACGATATCGCCATGACGGCCGACAATTGATGCGGGAGAAGCGTGCGTTTTGCGCTAGGTCATTTCGTCGCGGCCACCATCGGCTATCAATCGGTTCGCCACGCCACCGGGACCGGCCGCGATCGAGATAAGGGGAGATATGTATGAACGGCGCCGAAGCTCTGATCGAAACCCTGGCCCAGGCAGGCGTCGAAGTATGTTTCGCCAATCCCGGAACGTCCGAGATGCAGCTCGTCGCCGCGATCGACCGGCAGCACGGGATGCGCGCGATACTGGGCCTGTTCGAAGGCGTGGTCACGGGCGCGGCCGACGGTTACGGCCGCATGGCCGACAAGCCGGCGATGACCCTGCTCCACCTCGGCCCCGGCCTCGCCAACGGCCTTGCCAATCTGCACAATGCGCGGCGGGCCGGATCGCCCGTCGTCAACGTCGTCGGCGATCATGCGACCTATCATCTGCAATATAATTCGCCGCTGACCAGCGATCTGGCGGGCGTCGCAAGGCCGATGTCCGATTGGATCAAGGCGTCGCGGTCCGAACGCGACCTGCCGCAGGCGGGTGCCGAGGCGATGGCGGTCGCCACCGCCTATCCCGGGCGCATCGCGACCCTCGTCGCCCCCGCCAACCATGCGTGGACCGAGGGCAGCGCGAGCGTCACTGCGCGCCCGGCGCAGGCCGCGCCGACGGTCCCGGCGGCGGTGATCGAAGAGGTCGCGACACTGCTTCGCGAAGCCGATGCGCCGAAAGCGATCTTCCTGGGCGGACGCGCGCTGCGCGAAGGCGCGCTCGAGCAGGCCGGGCGTATTGCAGCGGCGACGGGCGCGCGCCTGATCTGCGAGACGTTCCCCGCTCGGCTGCAGCGCGGGGCGGGCCGCGTGGCGGTGGAGAGACTCCCCTATTTCGGCGAACAGGCGCAGGAATATCTGCAGGATTTCAAGGCGATCGTCTTTTGCGGCTGCGAACCGCCGGTGTCCTTCTTCGCCTATCCCGGCAAGCCCAGCCGGCTTTCGCCCGATGGCGCGCGCGCAGCCCGGCTCGCCTCCGCGGAAGAAGATGCCGAGCGAGCGCTGACCGATCTCGCCGACGCTCTCGGCGCCCCGGCCGAGCCGGTGCTGGTCCAGCAGGCGGGAACGCCGCCCATCGACGGCGGCCGGCTCGATCCGGTGAAACTGGGTGCGGTCATCGCGGCCGCGCTGCCGAAGGACGCGATCGTCACCGACGAGGCGAACACGTCGGGCATCGCGCTATTTCCATATACGGCGGGCGCCGCGCCGCACGACTGGCTGACGCTGACCGGCGGCGCGATCGGGATCGGCCTGCCGCTCGCCGTGGGAGCGGCGGTGGCATGCCCCGATCGCAAGGTGATCGCGCTCCAGGCCGACGGCAGCGCGATGTATACCTGCCAGGCGCTGTGGACGATGGCGCGCGAAAAGCTGGATGTCACGACGATCCTCATCAACAACGGCAGCTATGCCATCCTCAACATCGAACTGATGCGCGTGGGCGTGCAGAACCCCGGCCCCAAGGCGCTGTCGATGCTCGATCTGCGCAATCCGGCGATCGACTGGGTTTCGATCAGCGAGGGCATGGGGGTGCCGGCACGCAGAGCCACGACGTCGGAAGAGCTACGCGAAGCGCTGGACGAAGCGCTGGCCGACAAGGGACCGCACCTGATCGAAGTCCTGATCTGACCCCACCATATCCCGCCGCCAGGAGACGCAGCCATGCCACAGGACGATCTGCTCGACGCCATCAGGGCCATCGCGGGGGATGGCGGCGTCATCGCCGGTGCCGAACTTGCCAAACGGCCGGGCGACTGGCTCGGTTTCTCGTCCTGCATGGCAGCCGCCATCGTCCGGCCGCGCTCGACGGACGAACTGTCCCGGATCATGCGCCTGTGCCACGCGCGGCGCCAGCCCGTCATCGCCGCGGGCGGGCTGAGCGGACTGGTCCACGGCACCGACGCGGCCGGCCACGAGCTGCAGATATCGTTCGAACGGATGCGCGCGGTCGAAGCGGTCGATCCGGTCGGGCGAACGATGACGGTCGAGGCGGGCGTGCCGCTGCAGGCCGCGCAGGACGCGGCGCTGGAACACGATCTGATCTATGCGGTCGATCTGGGGGCGCGGGGGTCGGCCACGATCGGCGGAACCGTCTCGACCAACGCCGGCGGCAATCAGGTGGTCCGCTACGGCATGACGCGCGAGAATGTCCTGGGGCTGGAAGTCGTTCTCGCCGACGGCACGGTGCTGTCGTCGATGAACCATCTGCTCAAGAACAATGCCGCCTATGACCTCAAGCAGATGTTCATCGGCAGCGAGGGGACGCTGGGCCTCGTCACCCGCGCCGTCCTGCGGTTGCATCCCAGGCCCCTGACCACCGCCACCGCCTTGCTGGCGGTGGACGATTTCGATGGCATCACCGGGCTGCTTTCGCTGTGCAGCGGCAGGCTCGGCGCCATGCTGACCTCGTTCGAGGTGATGTGGGAATCGCATTACCGGGCGATCGCGATCGACAGCGGGCGGCACCAACCGCCGCTCCCCGCCGGGCACACCTATTATGTCATCGTCGAAGCGTCGGGCATGGACCCGGGGCGCGACGAGGCGTTCTTCACGGCATTGATGGAGGAAACGCTCGCCAACGGACTGGCCGCCGACGCGGTGATCGCGTCGTCGGGCGCCCAGCGTGGCGCGATCTGGGGCATCCGCGAGGATATCCCCGGAATCATGGAGGCGATGATGCCCTGCGCGGTGTTCGACGTGAGCCTGCCCGTGACGGCGATGCCCGATTATGTCGCGGGCCTGACCGCTTCGGTCGACGCCGAATGGGCGGGCCAGAGCAAGCTGATGGTGTTCGGCCATCTGGGGGACGGCAATCTGCACATCAGCGTCGCTCCGCGCCCGTGGAGCGAAGAGGCGCGCCACCGCGCGGAGGAACTCGTCTATCGCCCGCTCGAAGCGATCGGCGGATCGATCTCCGCCGAGCATGGCATCGGACTGGGAAAGCGCGCCTGGCTGTCTTCATCCCGAACCCCGGAAGAAATCGCCACCATGCGGCTCCTGAAGGCCGCGCTCGATCCGCTGAATCTGCTCAATCCGGGCAAGGTCCTGATTCCGGAAGATGCCAACGCCTGACTAGAGCATCGAGCCTTAAATCTGACCCATCGTCCCGTTCGTGTCGAGCGAAGTCGAGACACCCATCTGTGTGGCGCAAGGCCGATGGGTGTCTCGACTTCGCTCGACACGAACGGATAAGAGGCGGTGCAGGTTTATGGCACGCGGCTATAGCGCAGCGGTCCGCTCGCTTCCGGGCGATCCAGAATCGGCGATGCCCTGGATTCGAGGAAGAAGATGATGAGCGGTAAATGGTGCCCGGGGGCGGGATCGAACCACCGACACTGCGATTTTCAGTCGCATGCTCTACCAACTGAGCTACCCGGGCATCGCCGCCGCGGCTGACGGCCGGGCGGGAGAGCGGCGGCTATAGGCAGGGCTTTCGATCCTGTCCAGAGCCTTTGTGGCGTCCGTCGCGCCCCTCAATCTTCGCTTTGCCGGCCGCCGTCGGCGGCGCCGTCCGGGGCCTGGTCGACGGGCACCCGATAGCCTTCGCCGAACCAGGCGTTGAGGTCGCGATCGCGGCAGCCGCGGCTGCAAAAGGGCTTGTACGCCTCGTCGCGCGGCTTGCCGCACAGCGGGCAGCGCCGCGTCCTCGCCGAACGTTCATTGGGCATGGCCCCCTCCTTTTACCTGCGCATCGGCGACGACCGTCACGGCGCGTCCGTTCTGCTTTTGCAAGGCATCGATCCAGTGTGGATGCGTGCCGATCCATTCGGCAACGGCCGGGCGCGTCACAAGTTGCAGCGCTCCCGTCCCCACCGCGCGCCCCGCCTGCCGCAGCAGCAACGCCGCGTCGGTCGCGACCGGATCGAATCGCACCTGCTCGATCAGCGACGGCCGTTCGCGCCGCCGCACGATCTGAAGAAAACCGAAGCCGTTGACCGCGGTGCGCTCGAAAGGCGGCGGCAACAGGGCATCGATCAGCCCGTCGATCGCGTGCCGCTCGACGCGCCCGGGCAAGGACGGAAAGTCGATGCCGATCGCGCCGCCGACGTCGCAGCAGCGCACGACATGCACCGCCGCCGCCGCGCCGCCCTTCGCGAGCGCGAAGGCGTCGCCTTCGCCGTCGATATCGATCAGCAGCATCGCCGGGGTCGCATCGACCCACAGCGCCCCGCCCCCAAAAGGCCAGTATCCCGTGCGGACGCGGTCGATCAGTTCGGACCAGCCGGCCGCTTCAAGCCGGTCGGGCCCGGTCGCGGGCAGATCAGCGACGGGAATCCCGGTGGCGGCGATCCGCGCGCGCAGGTCGGGGCCCGGCGAAGGCTGGGTGCCGTCATCCGCCAGCCGCGCGCGCGCCGGCTTGTCGCGGCCGCGCTCGCGCAGCGCCATGCGGGTGATCTCGACCGTCAGGCGGCTGCCGAGCGGGACGCCCGGCGCGGCGATCGTCGCGACCGGCTCGCCCGGCGCGTCGAGCGACAACCGGCCCGGTTCGACGAGCCGTGCCGTCAGGATCGCCCCGACACGCGGCCCCTCGCCTTCGCGCTCGATCCGCGCCTCGACGATGCGGCCGTCCTCAACCAGCGCGGCGCGCGCCTCGCCGATCCCGGCCTCATAAAGCCACTCAGCCAAGCGGAATGCCTGCGGCGGTCAGCAGCGCCCGCGTCTCGAACAGCGGCAGGCCGACGACGTTCGAATGGCTTCCCGACAGGAAGCGGACGAAGATTTCGGCGCGCCCCTGGATCGCATAGCCGCCCGCCTTGCCCATGCCCTCGCCGCTCGCGACATACCAGTCGATCTCGGCAGGGGTCAGCCGCTTGAAGGCGACGACGGTGTCGGCAACGCGCGCCCGCGCCCTGCCATCGGCATCGACGACGCAGACGCCCGAATAAACATGGTGCCGGCGGCCCGACAGCAGCGCCAGCATGCGGCGCAAATCCGCCTCGTCGGCCGGCTTTTCGAGAATGCGGCGGCCGACCGCGACCGTCGTGTCGCCGGCGAGCACGACCTCGTCCGCCGCCCGCTCGACCGCGCACGCCTTGCTTTCGGCGAGGCGCGCGACATAGGCGCGCGGGCTCTCGCCCTTCAGCGGCGTTTCGTCGATCTCGGGCGCGGCGATGCGCGACGGCGTCAGGCCGATCCGCGCCAGCAGCTCACGCCTGCGCGGCGATGTCGAAGCGAGGACCAGATGTCGCATGGGGGCGGGCATCGTCGCCGCACCGCTCATTTGAAGCGATAGGTGATCCGACCCTTGGTCAGGTCATAGGGGGTGAGTTCGACGAGCACCTCGTCGCCCACCAGCACGCGGATGCGGTTCTTGCGCATCTTGCCGGCCGTGTGGCCCAGAATCTCGTGGTCGTTTTCCAGTTTGACGCGAAACATCGCGTTCGGCAGCAGTTCGACCACCTGGCCGCGCATTTCCAGAAGTTCTTCTTTCGCCATCTATCCTCTGGGGGCTCGAATATTCGGATGCGCGCCCATAACGCCAAATCGGCGCAATGGAAAGCCATCTGTCGCGGGGGTGGCCTTCACGCCGAAGGCATGAAGAATTTGCTTCACGCAAAGACACAAAGAGGGTGCGCCGCCTTGCAAGCGTGCTTGCCGCCGCAGGCGGCCGTTTTTTAAAGCGCTGCGCGCATCATGCACGATGTCGCGGAGCGCAGTCGCCCTCTTTGTGTCTTTGTGTGAGATCTTTTATTT